>JACOVU010000009.1 GCA_016177155.1 Candidatus Omnitrophota bacterium
GAATAAACTTTCCCTGCGGAGGCCTCGTCTCCCAAAAGAGCAACTTCAAGAAGCGGATTCGGCGCCTGCCCGTCCAAGAAGCGCGCTTCCGCCTGCGAAGCAGGACGGATTCGTCCTTCGCTCCGCGAAGGCGAATCGGAGCGGGGGATGGAATCGAGTACAACGGCGAGCGTACGAGCCAGATCTCGAATAGTTTGGTTTTTGTGCTTCATTGCCTCATGCGCAAAAGTTTCTGCATCTTGAACTTGAGCGGCAAGCCCAAGCTGGCCTTCAACAACCTTAATCTTGGGAGTTCCTAAACTAGAAGCAGCCAAATACAGGTGATAATAAAACCGAGCGCGGGGATTGTTGGGAATTTGGGCAAGCCATTCGGCGGCAGCATTCCGAACCTCTGGATCTTGAGATCCTAGATTTCCGATGACCTGATTGAGGTCGTCCTTACGAGCTCCCGCGGCATTTCGCGTTTCGGCCCGTGAATGAGTACCACTGCGCTTCAGGCGTTGGACCTGTTCAAGTATGCCTTCACCAACTCCCATTGCTCCACGGCCGATCGCAACAACAAGTTTCCTATTCGTATTTGAAGCGCTTCCCCGCTTCAGTCTCTGGCTCTCATTTTGTAGCCTTCGAACTGCATTTGCTCTTGCTTCAGATCGAGCGGGAACTCCCAAGATCGGAATTTCACGAAGTTCGGAAGCAAACGGAATTTGGACTTGAATGGAAGGGTGCTTGGGATCGCTCTCACTAAAAAGGACGGTGGCACGATCAAATATTCTGGATTTAGCCAATGATTTGGAAAGCATCTCATAAATTTGGCTTGGATTTAAGTGGAGCTCCGTCTGCAATTTCTTGACGCCTTTTTCCTTTAAGGCTCTCAACATCAAGACTGCTTGTTCCTCGTTAGGGCGTTCGGAAAAAAGGAGTTTCACAAGTGAGGAAGTTTCGCGAGCGAGGCGTGAGAGGTTTGAATTTTTGCCGAGCATCACTTCTTCATAAAGTGAGCTATCTTCAAAATGGGACATTTGGGGGCTGATCACTAAATGCGGGATTTCCTTTTCCCTTAATAAAGAAGTGATTCCTTCGCTATGGAAACCACCGGTAATGAGGACAATGGCTTTACTCGGGGATAAGGGGTAAGGGGCAAGAGATAAGTTTAGGGTGTTTTGAAGGAGAACGTGATCACGCTTTTGAGAAAGCGTGTAAAATTTCTCGGCCATCCGAACCGTTTCTTCTGGCAACGTCGGAACTTTTAGTTTTTTCGGAACAAAGCGTTTTAAACGACTCTGAAACAAGCGGGATGCAAACTCATCCTTCCGCTGGTTATAAATTTTAAACTCACCACGGGTTAAGCCAAGCTCAAGTAAACGTTCAACCAAAAGAAAATCTTTTTCTAGAAGCAAAAATACTTTCTCTTGATCATTGCGAATTAATTTTTCTTCGAGTTTTATCTCTAAGGCACTGACCTCTTTAAATAAAGCGGTCGCGTCGATTTCTTCTCTGACGATTAAAAGTCCGGCAAAGGTCAAAAGGTTTGGGTAATTGGAAAGTGCAATATCATGTTTCTTGGTTTCAGCGTAGAGTTCTTCGAAAAAATGTCTGAGGGATTTGACATTCGGAAATAACCGGTTGGTTGAAAGCCAGGATTCAAAGGGTTTACCGGAATCAGGGACGGTTCCGCTTCCGCGGGAACTGTCCTCAATCAAATAACGAAGACCATCCTCAAAAAATGCGCGCTTCTTACCTGCTTTTAGTTTTCTTTCAATCTCTTCAAGCAAGCCGGCACGCTCGGAACGCGCCTGATCCAGCGAAAGGCGTACCTCGACCTCTCTTGCTTTCACGACACGAGTCAGATTGGGCCATTCAAACTGATGGCGCGGACGGCTTAAATCAAGATTGAGCAATTCCTTTGAAAGATTCCTGAGAACTTCTAAATAAGGGAGGAGTTCATCCCTTTGTTTGTTCCATAAACGTCTTTTTTGAACGTAAGTTCTAAGTTTTTCATTCAACACTTTGAATTCGAGTCTCTCAAACGCCTGATGATAAAAATCAAGAGCGCGCTTTAACTCTCTTTCGCTCGACTTGATCTTCTGAAATAACTCAAAACTTCTTGCATAAAGTGCCTGGTCATCAACCCCATAAAATCCGATCCCGACGCTCTCATGTTTACGTCCAAATAATTCCGCGCCGGTCAGTTCCCCCATTCCCACAAGATATTCGGCCATCGCTTCATTGACTTCTTCAACAGGCAATAAATTTAAAATTTTCGGATCGATTTCCCCAAACGCACCCTCTAAAGCAACTTTGGCGATCCGCTTTTCTTCGGCAAGGTATTCAAAAATGGCTTGAATATTCCTTTGTGCTTCCGGATGTGCGTGAGCGTCTTGAATATGAATGACAAAGGGTTGGCTTTGATTTGGACTCGTAGGAAGAAATTTTTGCTGAATCGTACCGATTGAATCAGGAATGGTAAGGTCGTAAAGCGAAGAAATGGCGACACCGTGTTCAACGGCTTGGTGTTTTGGAATGCCCAACGAAACGTTAGGTTGAGACCAAACCACGGTGTCCCAAGAAAAGATAAGGGCGACCCCAAACGCAACCGACCTAAGCCAGAGGCTGAATTGACTTTTGAAATGACTCTTTCGGAAAAGAGAAGAAAATACCGCCGGTTTTATTTTCTTGCGGGAATTGAATCCCATTCGTCTGTTTATATGCCCTTCAGCTTGGGATTTGTAGAGGAACGCAAACCCTTCCAGCTACAGGACTAAAGGGTTATTTCGATTACGAGAAGTGTACCATGTAAATATGAGTTTTTCAAATATTTTAGAAAGATATTTGAAAAATCATAAGTATTACTTATAACTTATTTAAAATGAACTGCTTAGAAGAATTATCAACTTCCGATTTTAGACCCAGCCAACTCAAAAATCTTCGAAGAGCAGAAACTATGATTTTCTGCTTATCCAAGCTCATCTGGGGGTATAAAGGTAAGCTTAAAACTTCACGTGAGGCTCTCTCAGCTTGAGGTAAGCTGCCCTTACGGTATCTGAGATAGCGAAAGCAAGGTTGAAGATGAAGCGGGAGGGGATAGTAAACCGATGAAGCCACGCCTTGCTCGCTCAGGTAATTTCGAAGCTCGTCTCGATTTTGAACTCTTAGGGTGTATTGGTGATAAACAGATTTTGCTGCTTTGGTTTCCGTAGGCTGCACCAAAACAGGGGACAGGTCAAATTTCAGACCTGTCCCCTGTTGCAATAATTGATCATACCGCTTTGCCAATGCCCGCCTCATTCGATTCCACCTTGGTAAATGCTTCAATTTCACATTTAAAACAGCGGCTTGTAATTCATCGAGACGAGAGTTGACTCCAATTCGAACATGACGATAGGAGTGGAATGTGCCATCTTCACCGTGGCGAGCTAAACTTTTGAGTTTTTCGTAAAGCTTCTTGCTTTGGGCTATTACCGCACCCGCATCACCCATCGCACCGATTGTTTTTGTAGGATAAAAACTAAAAGCACCCATATCGCCAAATGTTCCCACTTGCTTTCCGCGAAAGGTTGCCCCGCACGCCTGAGCGCAATCTTCAATGACAAACAATCGATGGCGTTTTGCAATCCGCATGATCTCGTCCATTCTGCATGGATGGCCATACAGATGAACGACGATAATGCCCTTCGTTCGTCGATTGATCTTGTTCTTGATCAGATTTGGATTCAAATTAAAAGTGTTGGGTTCAATGTCCGCAAAAACGGGCTTTGCTCCAAGACGCGCAATTGCGGTTGCAGTTGAAATAAAGGTGAACGAAGTCGTAATGACTTCATCTCCTGGCCTAACGTCAAACGCCATGAGACCTAAGAGGAGGGCATCTGAACCTGAAGCGACCCCCAGTGCATATTTGACACCCGTGAAGCGTGCAAAATTCGTCTCAAATTCCTGAACCTCTTTTCCCAAAATGTAGCGACCACCTGCGAGAACGGCCTGTATGCGTTTCGTTACTTCAGAATGGATTTCACGAAATTCTGCTTGAAGATCGACGGAGGGAATCTTTGTTTTCATCCAATCACTGGAAGAACATTTTAATTGCAACAAAAAATAAAAAGACTGCAAAAATCTTTTTGAGGACGGTGACGTCCAAATTCATCGAAACACTTGCGCCAACGAAACCTCCGATAATGGCGAAGACTACACTAAAAATAAAAATACGCCAGTCCACAAAACTTCCTGAAGCGTGACGGAACGTCCCAACCAACGCCGTAGGCACGATGATCGCAAGCGAAGTCCCCACCGCAATATGCATATTCATCTTGAGAATATAATGGAACAGCGGGACGAGAATCAAACCTCCGCCGATCCCGAGAAGACCGCTCGCAATTCCGGCAATGAGAGAAATGAGAGCAGTTAAAGCTAAGATGACCATCGTTTTACCTTCTTTTTTTCCTCATCCAGAGCGTAATTAACCAACTGGTCAGCCCGTCTCATCTGTTCTTGTTCTCGAGGAAGATGGGTATAGGAAATGCGCTCAAACGTCACCGCGGCCTTTTTTACCTCATCGAACAGTTTCTGCATATTATAATGTTTGAGTTTGTACTCGCCTCTGAGCTGTTTCACCACCAACTCACTATCCATAAAACAATCCACTTCACGAGCACCCAGTTCCTTTGCCCGCTTAAGTCCCTCAATGAGCGCACGGTATTCGGCAACATTATTGGTCGTCTCGCCTATCGCCTCGGCGTGTTCCAGTAAGATTTCGTCTCGATCGTCACACACGAGGACGCCAATGGCTGCAGGACCTGGATTGCCACGCGCGCCGCCATCGGTATAGGTTTTTAGCTTCATCAGAAAGTTAGTCTAAGGAGGGGCTTAGCACAAGTCAAATGAATTTCTGAGGATCTCAAAATAAAAAGGGGTCCAACTTTCTAAGAGTCAGACCCCTTTTTTCAATCCTGCTTGGGTATCGACTACGGCACTGACTCTCATTAAGATAGATAACCGTCTCTCAATAAGAAGTCAGTACTGCCCTTAACTTCCCATGGATAATTCATAGGTTGTTAAAGGCGGTCTCTTGAACTGCAAGATTAAATCACATGCAGATACCGCATGATCAATACCACTGATACGATCACAAGCAACTGTGTGAACGGAACCAGCTGTGCGGTAA
>JACOVU010000058.1 GCA_016177155.1 Candidatus Omnitrophota bacterium
GAGTAAAACCTGATTATATCTTGAAGCGGCCCAAAGACCTGCTTCCGATCATCCTCTCCTTATGACTCTGCAGGCTGTCCGCGAGCAGGACGCCTGCTAAACCTCAACATCGCAAGGCCAAAGCTCATCAGTGCGAGTGTTCCGGGCTCAGGAAGGATCTTCGGCTGAAGAACCAATTGAAACTCCATTGGACCTACAATATCGAAGGAGATTTGATCTGAGGATTGAAACTCATCGCCACGTGCGTTTTTATCATGCAACCGAACGCGTTCAGGCATCCATGAGCTGCCAACAGGTACTATACCGCCACTCAACATTAGCACCTCGATGCCTTTGGAAGTTGAGGGATCTAGGTCGGGAAACTCCTTGTAATTGGGTCCCGTAGGCAATGTGGATCCGGCATTCGGTGAGCCGTGCAGAGGATGAATGTGTGCCCATTTTGGATGATCCTGACCTGGTGTGTGAGGGAGTGGGTCAATCTGGTCAAAGGTTGAGATCATAAAGCCGCCCCAATCGCTTCCGGCGGGCAAATTATTAGTAATACTCATGGCAAACATAAAAAATCTTTCGTCTTCCTCGTGGCCCGGAGTGGTTCTTAATGTAATGACCTTCGGGTTTGCATCCGTAAACGTTGTCGTCAAAGTGAGTCCATAGGTTTTGTTTACCCTTCCCGGGTTTCCCGTAATGGTGGTGCCTGCTGGCGCCTCATATTGCCAATCTGGGTCGCCCGCAGCGATCGGAAGGAACACAGCCTTCGCCTCAGGAGCAGATAGGAAAAGAAGGGCAAGACACACCAGAAATGGCTTTATAACTTGGTCATGAGTCAGACTTATTTTCATGGTTTCTCCCTTTCTCCCCCGTAAAGTAAAAGCAAGAATCATGCAAAAATATTAGAATATCAAATGTAACTTTTTTAATTTTACTAACACGTTGAAAAGACACGTATTAGCAGTGGACAAGAATTGAGAAGGAATGCCAACGAAAGATCCTCGTTGCTCACTTTTTGTTGATTTTAGTCAACATTGTTTACACTTCTCCACACCTCAGAGATTCTTGATCAGCAGTAATTTTCTCAGGCGTCCTATTCACGGACATTCTGCAGGCTGTCCGCGAGCAGGACGCCTTCTAAACTTCACCCTTAAACTTATTTGGTATATTAGGATTAGGAGGCGTTACTGTGGGTGCCAGGCTGACTCAGCATGACACTGGCAGGGCCGCCTCCAATTACACCTCCAATTACACTCTAATTTGAAGAGGTGCTCGGCATAACGGTATTCGATAGTAGGATTAGGAGGCGTTACTGTGGGTGCCAGGCTGACTCAGCATGGCACTGGCAGGGCCGCCTCCAATTACACCTCCAATTACACTCTAATTTGAAGAGGTACTCGGCATAACGGTATTCGATAGCACACCTAATATACCGAGAAAGAAAACCACTCTAGATAGCTTCTTATGTCTCATGTTGGTTTAAGTAGAATAAACAGGTGCCCTATTTGTGGACATCCCGCAGGCTGTTTGTCCGCAGGACGCCTGCGATTTTTTCCTGCGATTTTTTTAGAAGCGACTATTTTTAGGTTTAGACTAGTTAATCTATAAAAACGATCGTTCCACAATTTGGTGTGCTACAAAGCCAGTAATCGCGATCAAAGGGTTGTCCTAATTGATCAGACGCGTTAGGATTGGCGGCACTTGAGCTTAAAACAATAGGATGGTCTCCTGAAGCCGAGGCAACTATGCCGGTCGTATTAATTTCAAGTGTTTCGTGTTTCTTCACCATTTCCGCTTTACAAACAGGACACTTTTTCATCTTATTTCCTTTCTATACACAATCCTTTTTTTATCAGCGCTTGCGCAAATTGCTGGATGTAAATCCCATGGATATAATTAAACATTTCCAAACATTTTACCAGATCATTGTACATTTTTGCGTCTGTACGTTGCCAGACTTTCCTTCTGAGTTGTGTACTCCATAACTCCATTTTATTTTTACTCACATTTCCCTCCTTAACCGTTCTCGGAATAAGGAACCCATCTTTTAACTGTTGCGATGCCCCCCGAGAGTAATGGGTCAAATTATCTCTCATAACCGAAAAACGATGGTGAAAATCTGAAAATTTTTTCCACTTCGTTTGGAGTTTCCCGCTTTTTAGAAATTGCTCTCGTTTAATATGAAACAACTTTGACAGCCTATCCCACAAATGGAATACCTGATAAAAACATCCGCCTAAACGAAGGTAGAAACATTCGAAATGTTCCCAATGTTTAAAATAAACTTCTTGCGTGATAGGCTGACCTTGCATTCTTTTTAATTCATCAAAATGAAAGTAAGCTCCGGCCAAATTACAAAAAAGAGAGTAATGAGCCATCGATACTTCTTCTCGGAACCAATAAAATTCTCGTCGATTTTTCTGGCCGAAAGACTTGGGGAATTTTACACGATACCACCTCATTGATGTAGAACTTACATCCCGCCCAATGAAAAATTCCCAGAATTCGGCATATTTCGGAAAGGAATTAGAAATAATTAGCCCGTATTTACGTTCAATTGCATCATATGAATCATCTGGAAATTTGGCTGGCGGTGTCATGCAGTTTTATTATTGCGTAGAAAGTCTCGGGGACGGTTCTAGAAGGGGCATGGTGAGGGAATATTATAGCAGAAAACGGCGAATGAGCGAGGCGGCGAACGGGCTCTAATCCCCGAGAAACCCGATCTCGATTTTCTTATGCAAGGCCTGAGCCAATTTAACAAGGGTTTGGATGGAAAGGCTCCGATTCCCTGGATCTTCTAATCGTGAAATCATCTGTTGGGAAGTATGCAGTCGCTTTGCCAAATCCTTCTGGCTCAACCCTTGATCTTCCCTAAGCTTTGCAATCTGAACGGCAAGCCTGGCATAAACATCTTCTTCGTCAAAGACCTTCTTAAATTCAGGATTTTTAAGTTCTTCTCTTAACCGATCTCTAAATTTTCGAAGTTTCATAATTCGAATTCACCTCTCTTCAGTCGTTCCTGAAAATCATTCATAAATCGGATTGCCCGCTCAACTTCCTCTCCAGGAACTCTGTCGGTCTTCTTCACGAAACCATGCGTTATCACGATCATCTTTCCTGCGAAGAAATATAAGAAACGGTAGTTGGCACCACCAAATTTTACCCTTAGTTCCCGTATTTTATCCCGAATCGTGTCCGCATAAGGTCTTGGCAAACTTGGTCCCCAAATCTCCAGTTGCTCGATCCATTTTTGAAGCTTCGCCCTGACTTTGCTAGACAAGCTGTCAAGAAATTCATCTGTTGGACACTCCTCGTTTTCCTTCTTGTAAAAAATGACTTCGTACTCGGAATGGAGCGTCATAAGAAGTATACACTATTTTTAGTGTATTCCCAAGAACTGTTTTTGAGCATAAAAATACCCTCCCGACGTTTTTTGTCGCCCCAGGAGCGTCGAAGATGCGACGTGGGGTTACATTAAGTTTAGGAGGGAGAGGCGGGGTGACTGGCTTTTACAAGGGACGATGAAATCGCCCACAACCCTAATTCAAGTGAAGCGTATTATACGGGTTTTGTTATTCCCACTCAATCGTGGC
>JACOVU010000061.1 GCA_016177155.1 Candidatus Omnitrophota bacterium
GACAGACTATAGTCTGTCCCCATTTTCTTATTGGCTGAGCATGTTTTTGTAATGGAGGTGGTGGGATCATCCCAACTCTAAATCGCGGAGACATTCCATGGCAGCTTCTGGCTGATCGGTTTTAATCACAATACAACCTGTCTGTTGGTTCGGTGCGGCGGTACAATAGGCATATTGGATATTGATATCAGCATGCCCTAATTTTTGTGCAATTTTGGCCAAAATACCCGGCTCATTATCAACGGCTAGAATCACCACGTCCTGCTCCATAATATACAGCTCTTCTTGCTCCAGGAGGAGGGTTGCTTTCGTAGGGTTATCGAGAACAAGACGCACCACCGCATTGTCCACGGTATCATGAACCGAAAGGGCCAGAATATTTACATTCGCCTCAGCTAAAAAACCGGCCATATGGGCTAGCATTCCAGGACGATTCGGTAAAAAGATTGAAAGCTGCTTCTGAATTGGCACGGATGCTCCCTTGAGGGATATCAGCCGAACAACTTTTCGCCTTGTGCCCAGTTTTCTCCTGCTACTTCGTCAAAAACGACATAGGTATGATCTTTCGACTTGTTGGCATGCCGCAGGAGAGAATCTGAAATGTCGGTGGCAATCTTTTGTTTTTGGTCTTTCGAAAGTTTCCCAACTACGCGAACACTCACATAGGGCATAGCGCACTCCTGGTTAAAACTTGGGTTATCATAGCACTGATCAGGGACGGTTCTCTACAAGAAATTTTGCATCCCTAAAACTTAATTGCCTCCAAATTTAAGCCGATAAAACGAGTATGGATCGAAAAAGAATTGTGCGGCTCAGTTTTATCTTACTTCCCCTCCTTTTCCTCTTTCTTCAAATCTTATGGCAGCCTCCTTCTCAAAGACCCCAAAAAATCCAAAGGGCCTTTCAAGCCTTAGTCCCTCCACTTGGAATCATTCTCCACTATTTCGATTTCAACGAACGGAATGCTTTGGCCCGATGGGAAGACAAAATGTTTCAAGGCCGAGTGGCCTATTGGATCGATTTTGACGATTCGGGCGCCCGCCTGCCGGCGAGGCAGGGCTTCATCCACGCTAAAAGTATCGGAGCAACTTCAGCGATCTTCTACCGAATCAAATTTAATGTTACCGACTACCCTTCCCTATCCTGGAAATGGCGCGTTGGGAAATTCCCAGATAAGAGTAAAGTGCTGGATCCAAAAAAGCGTGATGATTTCGCAGCTCGGTTTTACGTGGTGTTTGTCTCACGATTCTTCACCAACTTCCATTGCATTGAATACCTTTGGGATGAGTTCCTGCCGGAAGGAACCATTTTAAAGAGTCCCTACACAGACCGAATCAAACAAATCGTAATCCAAAGCGGACCCGCGAGCTCTAGCGAATGGGTTCAGGAAACCCAAAACGTATTTGAAGATTACAAGAAGTTGTTTGGAAAACCGCCCAAAATGAAGGTGGCGGCCATTGCGCTGATGACCAATGCTTCAGGGACGCAAACTGAAGCGGAAGGATTTTTTGACGATATTAAAATCGGAAAACCATGATCCCAACCACCTCATTGGAAAGAACGTGCTTTAATAAAAAGATTAGGCACGTTCTTTCATTCCTTAGAAAGAAATTTCGCCATTTTCAATGGCGAAGCAATGAGGTGGTGGGATGAATCAAAAAGACCGACGCAAAACCTTATTCGTTAATCATACCATCCAATGGCACTATCTCAAGATTGTGGCCCTCGCCATGTTTCTGCCTACATTCCTTGCTACCGCTTGCCTTTATTATTTAATCTGGCAAACGGTAGCTCACGAACTTGCTCTTCCAGAACTCATCGCCCATGCGCTCTTCCCCGCCTTCCATCGGGTGAATCAAATCATTGGCTTTGGGCTACCGATCGTCTGTGGATTGATCCTCTTTTTTGCACTTCACCTCTCCCATCAACTCGCAGGACCTCTCTATCGGATCGAAAAAGAACTCGAAACGATGGTAGAAACTCACGATTTCACAAAACCGATCCGAATCAGACCTCGCGATCAACTTCACTCCCTCGTAGAAAAAATAAACCGCACGCTCCACACCGCTACCCGAAAACCTCATTAAACTTCGGGTGTAAAAACATTGTTAAAACAAACATGCTATAATGATTGCACTCACCAATAACAAGGAGTTCCTGTTCAATGGCAAAGCGAAGTCTTGGATTAGTTACCTCATTTACACCTGAAATATTCAAATGTGAATATTTTACTCGAATCATCTCGGGCGTGATTGATGCGCTCCGCAACACCACTTTTGATTTACGATTTATCATGGTCAACCAACAAAATCTGAGTGAACCAAGCGCCATCCTTGGGGAACATGCCGTTGACGGTCTTATGTTTCTAACTTGGACGATCCATCCTCAATTGGTTCAAGAAGCTCAGAAACGGAATGAAAAATTGCCTGTTGTTTTGATCAATGATTTCACGCCTGAAGTGAAAACCAACATTGTGCATTGCAACAACGCCCAAGGGACTCGAAAAGCACTGCAATATTTGATCGGGCGTGGTTTCAGGCGTATCGGCATGATTCAAGCGCCCGATCGGGATTCGAGAGACGCACAAGCGCGCTATCAAATTTACCGCGAGATGCTCGATCAGGCAGGGCTTGAGTTCAATCCGAGCTATTTTAAAAAATGTGACTATTTCTTTGAAGAAGACGGCTACTTAAAAATGCTGGATTTGATCCACCACTCCCCAACGCTTCCGAGAGCTGTGTTTTGCTTCAACGATGATCTGGCAATTGGCGCGCTCCGCGCCCTCAAAGAAGAAAAAATCAGCTGTCCAGAACAGGTGGCGGTGATCGGTTATGACGGTTTAGAACGCGGAAAATATGTAGAACCTCCCTTGACCAGCGTCAGACAACCGCTCGAAGCCATGGGGCGTGAAATGGTTCAGATTCTCATCCGAATCTTAGAAGGCGAAAACAATCTTCCCATCCAAAAAGAATTTCAACCTGACTTGATGATTCGCCGTTCGGCAATGTAAGTTCGATCCGGGGACGTCTCGCGAGACGTCCCTACTTACGTCATCATATCACAGGTAGGATCAAAGACCACGACTTGGTTGCCTCCTTGTGCCTTGGCGCGGTACATCGCAAGATCAGCCGCTTTGAGAAGCTTTTGAGAATCGGTCGTTTTCACAAGAGAACTCGATGCGATTCCAAAACTGGCGGTCACGCGAATCGAATCGACGTTGGCGGCTGTGCGGTACGAAAGAGGAGGATGATCGGCAATCAATTTGCACAATTTCTCGGCAAACTTGGCAGCGTTTTGGATCGAGGTGGTCGGGAGGATGACACAAAATTCATCGCCCCCGTAGCGACAAATCAGCTCACCCTTCCTCACAGAAGAGCGGATGGTTTCCGCCAAAGTGCACAAAACGCGGTCTCCTTCGGGATGTCCAAAACTATCGTTTACCAATTTAAAATTATCAAGATCGAGCATAATGATAGAGACTTCAGAATCTTTAGCAAATAAACTTCCCACAGAAATAAGATGGTTGAATTCGGATTTAAGTTTGAGGATGAGAAACCGACGATTGTAAAAGTCGGTGAGCGGATCACGCGCCGATTCTTCGCGAAGTTTCAAGTTTTCAAAAAAGAGTTGCCCTTGGCGGAAAATAAGTCCTCCCATAAGTACGAGGACCATACCAACTACTGTCAACCACAAATCCAGAATGATTTGATTGGTGAACAGGAGATAGCCACCAATTAAATAAAGAAAGGCGACGGAACATACGGTGAAAAATGCTACTGCGGTGGAACTTGAAAGCACAACCAACAAGGTAAGCCAAAAAACAAGAAAAGTAAGTAGGGCCGTGATCCACCGTGAAATAAAAGAAAAGAAATGATTGCTCATCAGCATGAGAAGCACATTGGCATTTACGGCAACGCCGGGCATTGATCCGAGCGGCGTAGCATGAATATCGTGGAAGACTTCTGCGGTCAGCCCAAACAAAACGATTTTGTTTCGGACTTCTTTATCGAGAACACTTCCTTCCAAGAGCCGCCAAAAAGGGATCTGAGGAAACTCTTCAAAGCGGAGGCTATAGTTAATGACCAGATCACGATGAATCGGAAATTGCTCTGCTCCTGATTCAGAAAAAACTTTCTTAAAAAGGGCGAGCTCCCAGGAAGGATAAAGTTCTCTACCCATTGGAAAGGCAAGTAGGGCGCGGCGAATGATTCGGTCTCGGTCCCTGGGTTTATCCACAACGCCCACGAAGGAAGCACTTTGACGAATTAATGGGGAAGGTCCGATCTCACCTCCGAGACCTTGATGGGAAGCGATCACCACATTCCCCGCTGTTTGAAGCGCATCTGAAAATGCAAGATCACTTTCTACGGAAAAATCTTCGCCCGAGAAAATGAGATCAAAACCGATGGCTTTGGGAGAATAAGGTTTGAGTCTTGCAAGTGCTTCAGCATAAATGGACCTGGGATAAGGCCAGCGGAGCTCGAGACGGCGGAGTGTCTCATCATCCAAATTAATCAAAAGAAGATCGTTCGCCTCAGGAGGCGGGGGAGAAATTGTCTGGCGCAAGCGAAAAAATAAATCACGTCCTTTAACGTCAACGCTCCCCAGAAAGGGAATCGAAGCGCCTGCCAAAAAAAGGAAAGCAGTCAAAAGGAGTGCAACCCCTCCTGTTGCCAGATATACGCGTCGCAAACTCGCCATGTGATCCTCGAGTTTAAATTATCGACCTAATTGTAACATGTTTTCAGACAGAAAATAAAAGGGACGGTTCTCGAAACTTCTGTGTCTTGAGAACCGTCCCTAATTTTTAAATTAATCCCGGCAGCTTCATACTCTCCCAGCTCCTTTTGAA
>JACOVU010000064.1 GCA_016177155.1 Candidatus Omnitrophota bacterium
TACCCGCCCGGGAAGTAAGTTCACCTGAGCTCCCCTGCGAAGCTTGCGAGCGCTCGAACCCGTAAGTAGGAAATTGGCTTTGCCTCGATCAATCAAATCTTGAACAACGTCCAAAATTACTGGCACTTTCTGCACCTCATCTAAAATAACAAGCGGACGCTTTCTTGCTGATTTTGGAGTAATCGCTTCCACCTCCCCTTTCAAGAGATGCGGTGACTTTTCATATCGCTGCCTTACATCTGGTTCGACAAACGAAAGCGATAGATCAGATTTGAACTGTCTCGCAAGCGTTGTTTTCCCGGTTTGTCTTGCTCCGAGCAAAAGGACGCTTTTATTACGGCCGATAGCATGTTTGATCTTATTTTCTAAGAGTCTTTGAACGTATTTCATAGTTTACATTTTCGTCGAAAATGGATTGTATGTCAACAATATTCTTGGACCGAAAAGCTAACCCTTCGTGTCCTTATTTTCAAGACCTTTCTCTCCCTCTGAAACCTTGCCCGTCACCATGCTCCAATTCATCGGATAGTGGTCGGGGTCAAAAATCACGAAATAAAAGTGCCAAACGACAATGGCGAGGGTCGCTAAAACCGCTTCGTAAAAGTGGACTTTTGTGGCGACATCAAGCGCCCACTTAGGCAAATGTGTCAGGAAAACGTTTTCAAAGGTAAGCATCGTGCCAGTTATGATCATAATCAAAGTTCCCCATACCAAAGCCCAATACTCAATTTTTTCGACGTAACTATACCGTCCGTAATGGGGCTTCTCTTTTAATCTGCCCAAATTGTACGACAAGGTTTTGGTCACATCCGCAAAATCCTTTTTCTTGAGCGCAAGTTCTTGTCCCACCTTTCTTCCCCGCCTTGTGAACATCATAAAAATCAAATGATGGAGCGAAAGCGCGACAAAAACAACGGCTGCCGCCCGGTGAATAATTCCGCGCCAGTCACCACCTCCTTCAAAAAAGTTAAAAGGATATGCCCACCAGGCTTTTGGATATTCAAGCGCAAATCCCGTATAAGCCAAAATGATAAAAACAAGCGTGAGAACGAGATGCTGAATCCGCTCGCCTTTCGTAAATCTTAGATATTGATCTGAACTTTTCTTTTGGGCGTAATGGGCTTTCAACTTCTTGAGGAAATCGAGAACATTGTGAATCAACATCCCCCCAATCACCAAACTAATCAACACGATGTAAAACCGCGAAACATAGAAAACAATTCGGTTTTCAGTCGAGGTAGGCACAACATGTACCGTGCCCTTCGTCAATTGTTCCCCAACGCCCGGATGACATTTGCCGCAAGTTTTGGGCAAATTTTTCTTGTTCACGGAAGAATTGGGATCGCTCGAAGGCAGGATGTCATGCGCTCCGTGGCAACTGGCACAATTGGCGACCGTAACGTCTCCGAAACGGCCTGCAAGCCCGTGATAACTTTTTAAATAGGTCTCCACACTATCTGGGGGAAGACGATATTTGGTAATAATTTTCTCGGCCGCATGACAATGTCCGCAGGTCTTCTCAGAAAGTGTGCCGGCAAAAACGGTAGAAGTCGGGTCTAAGTGGGACTTGATCCGATGCTCTCCGTGACAATCTGTGCAGACAGGCGCTTCCAACTTACCTGATAAGGCTGCTTTTCCATGAACACTCCGTTCATAAGTTCTCAAGACGTTTTCATGACACTTGCCGCAAGTTTGAGGCACTCTGGTCCGGTAAATTTTGGACTCCACATTGGTAGGTGCATGTAAATCATGCGACCCATGGCAATCGGTGCATTCAGCAGAAGAAATAACTCCTTTCTCAAGCAGTGCTTTCCCATGCACGCTCTCGGAATAAGATTTTAAAGGCCTTGCTTCCAGGAGTCCGTACTTCAGCATTTTCTCTTGATTTTCATGGCAAGTGGCACAGGTAGCAGGGATATTCTTTCGGTTGACCGGCGAATCGGGATTGCGGTAGTTTAAAAGTTCGTGGGCGTTTCCATGACAATCTAAACAGGAAGCAGCGGGAGCACCTTTCTTAAGCGCTTTCCCATGATCGGAGGCGTTATAAATCTGAGCTTCAATTCGGTGGCAGCTGGCACATTCGACATGGCCTGGCTTTACGGAGTGCGGGACTTCCTGAACATCACTATGACAAGAGGTGCACCGATTGGAGCTGTGAATGGAGGCGGCGAATTTTTGTGGATTAATTGTGTCGTGGCAGGCAAGACACTCTTCATTATTGATCGGTTGAGCCCCGTCAGCAGCCCAAGCCGCAGCCGAAAAAGTAAAGGTAGCTAACAAAATCGTCATTGCGAGGCGACGTGCCAAGCGAGGCCGAAGCAATCTCAGAACTTGTAGATTGCCACGTCGGCCTTGCGGCCTCCTCGCAATGACGGTTCTGTTGCTCACTCGTAATTTACCCTCCTGTATGGCAATCGGAACAAGCTGTTTCTTTCCAAGCTTCGCCAATTTCTTCAGGATGTTTAAATTCGAGTCCATCCACATTCGTTTCCATGAGAGGTGGACTGCCTTGCGCCACAATCACATGGCAAGCCTTGCAGTCTGTCCGAATCATTTTTCCTTCCGCCGTCTTGTGCTTCCCGTCATGGCAACGAAAACATCCGGGGGAAATGAGGTGTCCGATGTTATCCGGATAAACGTTCCAGGAAACTTTCATTTCTGGGAAAAAATTGGTCTGGTAGATGTCAATCACGGTGTGGATCGATTGCTCCAAGGCTTCTTTTTTTGAGGACCAAACCTCGGGGTATTTCGTTTGATAAAATTTCTCCAACTCCCCCTGAATTTTTCCGCGCGCTTCCTCATGAGAAGCATATTCCTTGGTCAGAACTCTTACTGCTTCGCGTTTGAGGTATGGAAGTGTCCGATCCAACGCGCCGAAAGCAAGCGCTTCGTTCACTGCTTCTTGAGGAGATTTGAAAATATGACTCGGGCGGTTGTGGCAGTCCATACAATCCATGCGCCTGAGTTCGCCTGAAGGCGGTTTTGCCTGAGAATAACCAGAGTCCTCACTCACATAAACCTCTTCCTTTCCATCTGCTCCAACAACCTTCACCCAAGGAATCACCTGACGTTTTTCATCCGTCGCAATATAATGAACATCGTTACTGATATTCATATGCCAATGAATCCCTTCTTTCTTTCCATAGGGGGGCATTCCTCCGCCTACCAACATAAGCATTTTGGTCTGCCATTCGGTATTGGCTTCGTCGGAAAGAAAATACTGGTGGTCCTGTTCCACCGCGCCGAAAAATTGCCTCGGCCAATGACACTGTTCGCACGTCTCCTGAGCAGGACGCAAATTTTTGATGGGTGTCTCAATCGGCCGGTGATATTTTCCAAAGAGAACCGAATAAATCTGATAAGTTCCTGAAAGCTTGGAACGCACAAACCAATCCGCGCCGGATCCAATGTGACATTCGACACAGGAGACGCGGGCATGGGGGGAATGCTTGTACGCCGTGTGTTCTGGTTTCATCACTTGATGACAAAGCACGCCGCAAAAAGTAACTGATTCTGTAAATTCATAGGCGTGATACGTCCCGAACATGGTAAACAGTAAAAAAAGGGTCGAGACACCAATGGTCATAAAAGCAAGCTTTTGATGCGTCGGATTATTAAAATCAATGTGAGGAAATTTTCTTACGTATCCACGTTTGTGGCGTCTGGAACGTTCACGCCAAGCCCCCAACGGAATCAGTAAAAGGCTCGCGATCAAAAAGACAGGCGCAATCAAATAAGTAATAACGCCAAGGTAAGGATTAACTTGTTTCGACCAAAAGTCGAGGATGAAGAGAAAGAGGATCACTGAAAAAAGCGTGACGGAACAGATCCCGCCAATCACGCTGATCCAATTTTGAAAGTAACTGCTTTCTTTCTTATCCCGTCCCGTTTCTAAATTCATGAATTTTTGTTAGAAGTGAGGTTCAGGAATTATGATTGTTCGCTTGAGCAATTTCGTGTGGAACGCCGTAAATATCAAATTCGTAGGTTTTCCCGAAGAATTGCCTTTTTGACTCAGACAAATAACCCATCATCCCAAAAATGAGCAAGGAGAGAACAACCAAGATCCCAAACGCGATCGATATGGGCCTCTTCAAAGGATGGCGTTCTTTCGTGCGATCCACGAAAGGCCAAATGAAAAGAAAAAGTGGAGCTAAGGAAACAATAAAAATCCCGATGAGCTTTGGAAAATACTTCAAGACTTGATACATGGGCAAGAAATACCATTCGGGTTTGATTCCGTGTGGGGTCTGGAGGGGATCGGCTTTTTCGCCTAACTCAAAGGGGTGGAGAATGGAAAGCGTCACAAGGACGCCAAGCAGAATGAAAAACACAATTCCTTCTTTCGTCACATGATGAGGAAAAAACGGAACTTCTCTTTTTGACTTTGTCTCTTCTTTAGAATCCACAGGATCCAGAGTCGCTATCCCCTGAAACCGAACCAGAACCAGATGAATCAAGACCATGAAAAAGACAGTCCAGGGCAAAATGATGACGTGAATTACAAAAAAGCGCGATAGAGTCTCTGCGCCCACGTTTGCTCCGCCTCTGAGAAGCAGCTTAATAAATTCACCCACGCCAGGGATCGCGCCTGCCACTTCCGTCCCCACAGTCGTTGCCCAATAAGCAAGCTGATTCCATGGAAGAAGATAACCCGTAAAACCAAAAACCAAGGTGAAAACAAACAAGAACACGCCGAATATCCAAGTGAGTTCTCGAGGCTTCTTAAAAGAACCCGTCACAAAAGTCCGTAACATGTGAAGGAAAACGATAATGACCATGAGATTTGCTCCCCAAGCATGGATCTGACGGTAGAGCCATCCCATGTAGGCTTTGGTCATAATAAACTTCACACTCTCAAACGCCTCGCCCACTGTGGGACGATAATAAACCAGAAGGAGAATTCCCGTTAAAACCTGACTCACGAAGAGGAAAAGCGACATGCTCCCCAACGTATGAAACCAGCCAACGTTTTCTGGAAGCGGCTTTTCAATCTGGTGCTTGATGGGTTCTTTGAGCTTTTCTAAATCGAAACGCCCCCCAAACCACTGGCTGAGTTGACCTTTAATCTTGCGAATCATATTTTTCCCTCAAAAATCTATGGCCTTAGAAAAAGCTTTCCATCGATCACCTTTACCTCATGGGGTGGAAGCGGTGATGGCGGTGGGCCTGAAATGACGCGCCCTTCCACATCAAAGAAACCCGCATGACAGGGACATGCAATCTGACGTTTGGTATCGTCCCAGGAAACAATGCAGCCCAAATGAGTACAAACAGCGGAAAAAGCCTTGTATTCGTTCGGCGTTCTCAGAATCAAAAAGGCTGTTCCCCCTACCACTGTTTTCTTTGATCCCCAAACACCGATATCATCGGCTCGCCCTACCTCAATCAATCCTGAAACAGGTCCGCGCCGCGTCACAGGCCATAAATACGCCAACGCGGGAAAAAGCAGGCCTGCAAGTGTCGTAAGTAACCCGCCTTTAATAATCCAATCCAGAAATTCCCGGCGCGACATTCCTTTTCTCAAGAGTAATTCATCCATCAATTTCTGTCTCCAAGCAATCTAAAACGTCTAAACAAGACTCATGTCATGCCCGAATGCTTTAGTCGAATGGGGACAGATTATAATCTGTCCCCATTTTCACGGGATTGCTTCGTCCGGTTCATCCGTTGGCCGTCCTCGTCCGCCAGAGGACGGATTCGTCCGTTTTTTGGCGAACAATGACAACTAGTGTTTACCTTTCAGTTGTTTATACTTAAACCAAAGGGCGAGCGCCATCACCACGACAAAAGCCCAAATCGGGATGAGCGCCAATTTACGCCATCTCAGCACTTGTTTTTTCTTCTGAATGCTCGCTTTGATCGCACGTGCATCCTCTCTTAACTTCTCGTAAAGTTTAGAAATCCGCTCAAGTGATAATGAATGTTGGACAGGCTCCATGGAAATGGCATTCGTTTTCGTTTCCTCGAGGATTCCTGCCTCTTCCTCCACAAAAATGCCTTGGATCGAGGCTTGCCGCACCCACTCGGTTGCCTCCTTCAATTCCCCTTCTGATTCGCTCATGAACTGAAAGAGCTTTTCCCCCAACTGGGCTGGTGGACTTGTTTTCTCATGACACTGGGTGCATGTTTCGCGGTACAAAATCTTATCGGCAGGCTTTACCCCGTGATTGCCATGACAAGAAATGCACTCCGAAAACTTTCCCGCTTTCATCACGGGTGCATGAACGCTTTCTAAAAAGTATTTCTTTTCATTAATGTGGCA
>JACOVU010000060.1 GCA_016177155.1 Candidatus Omnitrophota bacterium
GACAGACTATAGTCTGTCCCCATTTTCTTACGAGCATTGGCTGAGCATATTTTTGTATTGGAGGTAGTGGGATCATGACGGCGCTCCTGTAAATTTAAGATATCTAAAAATTTGGACCAAACTCGGCCCTAAAATGACAACTAGGAGTGTTGGAAAAATAAAAAACAGGAGTGGAAAAATCAGTTTTACAGGAGCTTTTAAAATTTGGGCATGGATTTCTTGTTTTCTTTTCTTTCGAAGACCGTCTGCTTGAGCCCTGAGCGTTTTCACGAGGCTCGTTCCCAGTTTATTTGATTGAAGAATCGCTTTCACAATTGATTCCATTTCTTGAACCCCCGAGCGCTTTGCAAGGTCTTTTAAGGCGTCTTCTCTGGGTTTTCCGATCAGAATTTCATGGTTGGTGTAAAGCAGTTCACGGCTTACATGAGTAGAAACGCGCTGTTGTTCTTGTCCAATCCGAACCAAAGCACTATCAAAAGAAAGGCCTGCATCGAGCGCTACCACAAAGAGGTCGAGCGTATCAGGTAGATATCTTTTAATTTCTCTTCTGTGCTTCGAAATTAATTTAGCAAGCCAGAATCTGGGTGCAAGAATGCTGAAAATGCCAGACAAAAGACCCAGGAGAAAAACGTTTTGAAAGGAAATATGAAGTGAAATATAGGCGATAAGCGATAACGTCAGAGGCGTGACATAACAAATTCGCCTCACCAGTAGAAATTTTTCAAGGTCTGAACGTCGCTTCAGGCCCGCGAGTAACAATTTGTCTCGAAGCTTTTTGATCAAGGTATTTTCCTGGCCTTTGTCTATCGCTAGATTTCGTTCGCCCATTTCTTTGCGAGTACGATTAAGTTGAAAAAGTCGTGTCATGCGGTCGGAGGCGAGACTATGTTCCTTCACGAACAATCCTTTAAGAGAAAGTGCCGTGAAGAACGCGGTCCAAAACGTGAAAATAAATATGGAAGCTGTTGTTCCCATGAATCACTCCTTACAATTGAATCCTTACGATCTTTTGGATCGTCATAATTCCGAGTCCCTGCCCGATTAAACAGGCAATTAATAATTTTGTACCCAAACTGTCCTTAATGAAAAAGAGGATATAATCAGGATGAATTATCAAAACAAAAAGGCTGACGAGAAGGGGCAGTAGACTGAGAACCGTACCCGAAAGTCGTACTTGAGCAGTGGTTGCTTTCAGTTCTCGCTTCAGTTCTTGTCGATCTCGAATCACGTTTTCCAAACTATCCAGAATTTCGGCAAGATTACCCCCTGTTTCTCTTTGCAGAATAACGGCAGAGACAAATAGCCTGAGTTCAGGCGTATCGATTCGGTCGAGAATTCCTTTGAGTGCTTCTTCAAAACTTTGACCCACTTCAACTTCCGATAAGATTTTTTCAAATTCAACCGAAACGATATCCTTTCCTTCATTGATCACTGTACCAATGGCCATTTGCAAGCTGTGCCCAGCACGTAACGAACTTCCAATTAAGCTAATTGCGTCTGGAAATCGGTCTGAAAATTTCCGAGTTCTTGCCGCTCGTTTGAAATTCACCCACACGTAGGGAAAAAAGAAAAATCCGCATGCAACCAAGAATGCAGTAGAAAAATGTATTCCTGTGAGGAGAGAAAAAAGAAACGCGAGCGCACTTAAGAGCGAGGAAAATAGTAAAAAGCTTCCGACCGAAAAATGAAATCCACCCTGAGTGATGAAATGTTGTAACTTTTTCATCGCCTTGATTCGCATTAAAATTCGATTGAATAAATTAAGGTCGCTTAAACGGCGATTTTTCTCGATCTGGAATTCGCTTGTCTTTTCGTTGACAACGCGAAGGCGGTTTATGATATGAGCACGCTTTTGCCTTTCTTCACTCTGAACCATGTTTGAGAAGCCATAGATAATGAAGAAAACGGTTAGAAATGCAAATAAACTCGCCAGGGGGATCATCCCACCACCTCCTTGTTTCCCTGAAGGGGAAATTTCGTCTGAAATGAAAGAACGTGCCTGTTTCTTTTATCGAAGCACGTTCTTTCCAAGGAGGTGGTTGGGATCATGAGAGAAGAGCTCCTTCGAACATGCTCAATTTTGTACCGTTCAAGAGTCCCGCGGTTTTTAGGCGATCAAGGAACCGTGGGCGAACGCCTGTAAAGCGAAAATCTCCCACGATTTTTCCTTCGGGAGAAACGCCTCGTTGTTCGAAAAGCGCGATATCTTGCATGGCCACAACCTCGCCTTCCATTCCCGTGATTTCAGAAAGGCTGACAAGTCTACGAACTCCATCACTCATACGACTGATTTGAATGATGACATCGATGGCCGATGCAATCTGACGATTAATCGCCCATTCCACCATATTGCTTTCCGCCATGAGAATCATGGTCTCAAGTCGATAGAGAGCATCCCGCGGGGAATTCGCATGGACGGTCGTCAGAGACCCTTCGTGACCTGTGTTCATGGCTTGAAGCATATCAAGAGCTTCAGCGCTTCTGACTTCACCTACAATAATTCGGTCAGGCCGCATGCGGAGTGAGTTGCGAAGCAGATCTCTTTGTTGAACCGCCCCTTGGCCTTCCAGGTTTGGCGGTCTCGTTTCAAGACGAACCACATGGCGTTGCTGGAGCTGAAGTTCCGCTGCATCTTCAATCGTGACAATTCGCTCGGAATTTGGAATGCTTCCTGAAAGGATATTGAGCAGAGTAGTTTTTCCAGAGCCTGTTCCCCCTGAAATGAGAATGTTGAGTTTTGCTCGAACGATAAGGTCAAGGAGCTTTGCGATGTCTTCGGTCAGCGTTCCGAAGGTAACCAAATTTTTCATTTTCAGCGGTTCGGCCTTAAATTTTCGGATCGAAACGGAAGAACCATTAAGTGCGAGCGGAGGAATGATCGCGTTGACGCGTGATCCGTCAGGCAGTCTTGCATCCACCATGGGCTGCGACTCATCAATCCGTCTTCCAATGCGCGAGACGATTCGATCGATAATTTGTCTTAGATGGGCTTCATCGCGGAAGACAATATCCGTAAGTTCTAGGTGGCCAAATCGCTCGATAAAAACTTGTTTTGCATTATTAACGAGGATGTCGTTTACCGTAGGATCAGAAAGCAAAGGTTCGAGTGGGCCATATCCAAATGTTTCGTCTTCCACTTCACGGATGAGCTTTTGTTCTTCGCTTTTATTGAGAGGATTCCGCTCCTGGGCCAGCAATTCCTCAAGAATCAAGCGTATCTCTTGGAGCGCTTTTTGACGATCTATTTTGAACAAATTGGTCGCATCAATTCGGTTAATGAGCTCGGTATGAATTTTAGCTTTCAAGTCCTGAAAAAATTCATTCCGCTTTGCGAGAAATCCGTCCTCCTTGGTTTTTTCGAATTTGACTTCAACTTTAGCAAGACGTTCTCTGAGCGACATGGGCGGTTCCTTTCTTTTGTAATTCAGAGACGAGCTGGCCAAGTCTTTGAACTCCCTTTGAAACACCTGCATTTTTGTCGAGTTCGGAAAGCACTTTTCCTTGATTAATGGCATTCAGGCAGGTGATGGGATCGTCCGCAAGTTCGCAAAAGATTTCCATGGCAAAGTTTTTCTTAATCAAGGAAGGATCAATTTCTCCCTTCATCCGTGCACGATTCAAGACCAGTTTTATTTTGTCTGGGCTGTAGCCTAATTGTTTGAATGTATCAACTGCATTGCGCGTATTCACTAAACTTAAAACATCAGGAGTAGTGACCAGCAGAATGAGATCGGCAATGTCCAGGAAAGAAATCGAGGTTCTTGAGAATTCATGTCCGACATCTGTAATAACGTAACGAAACATGCCTTTCAAGAACTGGAAAATTTCCGCTGTATGGCTTGAAGTCACCACCTCAACATCATCAGGTTTTTTAGTGGAGGGAAGTACATAGCAACCCGACTTGTGTTTCATGAGCGAGTTTGCTAAAAGTTTTGCGTCAAGACGTTCAAAGTTTTCGATGACATCGGTGAGACTGTATTGAAGTCCCAAATCCAGCACATCAGCAATGTTTCCATGTTGCAGAACTAGATCCAAGAGCAAGACATCGTTGGAATGTTTTTTCGCAAATTCCACTGCGAGATTGGAGGCGATCGTGGTCAGACCGACGCCTCCTTTGGTAGAGAAGAGCGCAATGGTATGATGCTCGTCATCTTTTGCGCTTGAGTCGCGATCGTTTACTTTGTCTAGCACATTTTGAATCAGACGTTTCAAGTCATCAGCTTGGATGGGGTCCTTTAGAAAATCGATTGCTCCTGACCTAAAGAATTGTAGGATCAAATCCACATCTGTTTCCTTGGATACGACAGCCCACTGAACTTCTGCAAATTCATTTCCCATTTGAGTCGCAGTTTTTAAGATGGAGTTTGTATCTCCATCGGTATCATAAATTACCAAATGAGGATGCATCCGACCCAGAGTTTCCTTGAGTTGGGCAGGTCTTGCAATTTCCAAGTGAATGGGGACAAACTTGATCTTGCGAATCTCGCTTAAGACATGACCTAAATGCCGATCGTCACCAGCAATGACTACTGATAGTTCGCGTATCATATCGAGTCTCCTTTTCTAAATGTTTCGCGCCACCCAATTACCGTAAGTTGGCGGTTGGTTCTTGGCTGTTGCGTACCACCAGATCAATTCCGCCTTGACTCATGGCAGCGATGATCCATTCTGCTTCTTTCGGCGTGACAATTAATGTGACTTCCATGTTGCTCGTTGTCTGCTCACCTCTGCGTCCTGTCTCAACCGTAGGCTTGTGAACCGCAATCACACGTGCTTTTGGCACGATTACTTTTGCAGACACAATCCCTGTGTTTTGAAAGGTTACAAGAGCAAGTACATCTACCAAGCCTCCTCGTTCGAGTATTTGGGCTAAAGCCTCAGACTGTTTCACTGAGACTGTTACCGCTCTCATACCCAAAGGGATGAGGAAGGAGAAATTTTCTCCATCGGGCAAAAGCTTTGATTCCACAATCGGCTCATTTGCCGCCATGTTCACTTTTGCTGTTCTTCCAATTAACGGTCGCAACGATTTGAAGCTGTCTTGAGGCGCCGATTTCTCAGGCCACGATACGATCTCGAGATCATGCTCCTTAATCTTTTCCCCAACACCGACTGGGGCTTTGGCGATAACAATCGGAAGTGCGGTTGCGATGTTTGCGTGAGAAATTCCCGAAGCACCTCCTCGGTCATTCAAGAACTGGTAGACACTTACACTCGCAAGGATCGCGAAAAGCACAGCGAAACCGAGTGGGAAGTACTTTTTCCAAGTCATCATGTTTTCATCCCCCTTTCGCCATCAACAAAATGAAAAGCGTCCCTGAGCCAATTGCGATGGCATAAGGAATTTTGATCTTACTATTGGGTTCGAGCCACTTTTCTTCTTGAGGTATTTTTCTCGTCATGAGAACATAAAAAATCCGATTTTTAATCCCTTGAAGCGCTTTTCTGAGAGATCCTTTCTTAACCATAACGATTAAGGAGAAGAGACCACCAAAGACAGCGCTTGCCAGGAAAATTTTAAAAATGAATTCGGGGCCAAATAGGCTGCCGATTGCGCCGAGTAACTTGACATCTCCCGCGCCTACGCCTCCCATAGCAAATGGAAGTAAGAGAAGAAGAATACCACAGGCCAAACCAAAAACGCTTTGGCCTAATCCGTAGAATCCCTGATTCAGGAAATTGAGAATGAGTCCCATGGTGATCAATGAGAAAGTAAGTGTGTTCGGAATTTTTCTAATCTTCCAATCAAAGACGACAGCGATCAAGATTCCAAGAGTCGTGCAACTTAGAATAGCAAGTTGAGTGAGATTCATGATGTTCCTGAAATAGATGCGATGGTGTTGTCCACTTGCTGGAAAGTCCGTGCAATGTGCGGCCCGAGTGTTGTGAGCACGACAATGACAGCAATGGACAAAAGAGCGAGCAGAAGCCCATATTCTGTCGCCGCCTGCCCATTTTCTTTTTTTCTCAGCTGTTTCAGCATCTATTTCCCCTTTCGTATAGATTTAGGTGTGTCCCAGGTGGCCCGTTCGAAAACGAGCCACCTGGAAACCCACATCCTTTACTCCATTACGGAGTTGAAGGCGGTGGGGTCGAAGCTGCGAGTTGCGTATCTACAGCCTGGAAGAACCCAGCAATGCGTGGGCCGAGTACAACCAGAACTGCAATAACCGCGATGGAAATAAGCGCAATCAGAAGGCCATATTCCACCATGGTTTGACCGCTTTCATCTTTCAAGAGTCTCTTAATCATTTTCTTATCCTCCTTTTAGCGTAGCGGCCAAAATAAAAAGCCGAACTAATCACGAATCTATCGCGATCAGTTCGGCTTTATCTTTCCATGGCAATGGAGAGGTGAGGCCGAGCTGACTCGCACTAGATCATTCGGTAACCTGCCAATCCCATTACTGAGCAATTGCTCAGTAATGGGACGCACGGCTTTGCTCTCCTTCGCTGTGTCCTTGTCGGCACAGCTTCGAAGAGTCCTACTCCGCCGGAGGACGGATTCGTCCTTTGGCGAAGAAGCTTAGCCGTTAAGGACTAAGCGTAGTAGGAC
>JACOVU010000065.1 GCA_016177155.1 Candidatus Omnitrophota bacterium
AAGGAAATTGATTTTTATTATCGAAATTGATTAATATTTCCTATCTATAGAATTCCAATGTCTCTCCCCTAAGGGCAGGTTTGTAAAGGTTCATATCCTCTTCCTTGTTGATGTTAATCAAAATCGTTGGGTCAAAACTATTCCTCACAACTTTTACATCCGAGACTGCCTTAAGAAAATCTTGCATCGAATATTGCCCAGCTTTTAATTTTTCTAGAATTAAACCGGAAAGATTCGATTTATAAACTCCTGGAAAAGGCTGGGGTCTCTTCCGCGAAATGCCAAAGAGCGTTACTGAATGTCGTGGATTGTGATTCTCCAACAACACATTCAGCGAATCTAAGGTAAGGCAGGGCATGTCACATGTAAGAACCAATAATGAAAAACCCTTTAAAACCTGACATGCGGTATACAAACCCCCGAGCGGTCCTTGATCAGGAATCACATCTCGCTCGATCTGACAATTCAAAAATGAATAATCCCGCCGCCCATTGGTAATCACAACAGGCTCAAGATTGAGTTCCCTCAAAAGTTTGATCGCTCTTTCAAGAAGGGTAACGCCACCCAAGCGAGCAAGCGCCTTGTCTTCGCCAAAGCGGCTGCTCTTCCCACCAGCCAGCACAATTCCTTTTACGTTCTTTCTGTTCATGAAGTAACCTCTGAAAAGCAAGCACAAGAGGTCCATTCGGATGTACCGTCCGCATAAACTTCTTTTTTCCAAATCGGTGCACGTTCTTTGATTCGATCAATGACCGCTCGACACGCTGAAAAAGCTTCTCCTCGATGGCGAGCACTGACCGAAATAACTACTGCCACCTCTCCTACTTTGATCCATCCGACGCGGTGCAAAACTTTAATGTCGTTTATCCCAAACTCTTTTTTGACTTCGTCGATAATTCGCCCAATTTCCTGATCAACCATTGATCGATAACAATCGTAATAAAGTTTTTTTACCTCGTGCCCCTCACGGTGATTCCGAACAACCCCCACAAAGGAGGTTAGAGCACCACATGATGGATCTAGCTTTTCTTTAAAAAATTGGCCAAGAGGAATGGGATCGCTTGTGATAAATCCCTTTAGATTCATTGATCAACCTCCAGAAACGGGTGGAATCAAAGCCAGTACGTCACCCGAACATAATTTGGTATCACCATCTTCAAACTTTTCGTTAACGGCATACCGCAAAGGGAATCTTGTCCAACCATCCCCTTTTAATTCACGAAGCAGGGGCTCAACAAATTTCCTCATAGTTATCCCATCTTCAATTTCCACAACGCGTTCTCTTTCTCCAAACACATCTTGAAGTTGTGCGAAAAAAAGGACTCGTACCTTCATGAAACATGTTCTCCGCTGTGAGGCAACAAATGGGCCTCCACTTTTGTGCCCCTCCTCAAAACTCCTGAACGCGGTGGTAAGGAAATAAAACAATTAGCATTGCATAAAGAAGAAATCATATGAGAAGCTTGGTGACGAAGCGGTGTTACCTCTCCACCGTTTGGCGAAAAAGAAAGCCTCCCCTTTAAAAAAAGGTGGCGTGAGCGATCCGCTCTAACATCTGTTTGAAGACAAGCTGTTTTGCTTGGAAGGTAAACCTCTTCAAAACCACACAAACACCTTAACGCTGGGAAAACGTATTCGTAAAAACACGTGAAAACACTTGCCGGATTTCCAGGAAGACCAAATACTAGCTTGCTGCTTTTCTTCCCAAAATAGATTGGCTTTCCTGGTTTTTGACTCACCTTCCAGAAAATAGCGTGAACACCAAGCTCAGCTAAAACTTCCTTTACATAATCGTAATCCCCAACGGACACGCCACCAGTTAGAATCAATACATCACTCCTTTTGAAAGCTCGCCTAAGTGCTCTTTTTAAAATATCTTTTCGATCACTAATCGTTCGAATCAAAACTGGTTCAATGCGCATACTTTTAAGTATCGAGGAAACCACAAGAGAGTTGCTGTCATAGATCTTGCCTGGTTTTAACCTCCGTCCTGCTGGGATTAATTCGCTGCCTGTCGCAATGACTGAAACTTTGGGTCGCGCGAAAACTTTTACGCGTTCCAACCCGAACGATGCTAAAACACCAACGGTTGCTGGATGAATCACTGCGCCTTCGGAAAGGACGCTCTCACCTTTTTTGATTTCCTCTCCTTTCCTTCGAATATGTCGGCCTGGCTCAACGCACTTCTCAATAATTAAGTATCCATTGTCTACACGTACCCATCCATTGCGGAATTATCGTAAAGAGGAAGGGGAAAAGGAGTTTTGAGGTCCTCCGCGATTACATAACCAAGCGAATTCACTAGAGACACTTCGATTTTTTTTGGCTCAGGAACATTCTTTCCAATCAACCTCTGAGCTTTCTCAAATGAGATCATCTCGTTAGACTCCCAAAATCAACTTCATCGATACGTAAAGAATAAGTCCCGCCAACATACGCTGAAGACCAAGCTGCGGCAGACGGTAAGCTCCCAAACGTGAACCAATTTGTCCTCCCAAGAAAACGGCTAACCCCAGAGGTACGATCAGGCTCATACTAGCTACTCCCTTATGAAGCTGCCCTAAAAGACCAGAAAACGAGTTAACCACGATAAATAAGCTTGCTGCCGCGGCCGCCTCTTTGACATTGACCCAACGCATGAAAAGAAGCAAAGGACTTAAAAAAATTCCTCCGCCAATCCCCACAAGCCCAGAAAGAAAACCAAGTATTCCGCCGATTGGTAAACCGATGATCCAAACCCGAAGAGAAGAAACCTCGCGCGAGCGTTCGAATAATCTGTCTGGGAGAAACATCCTCAATGCTACGACAAAAAGTGAAAATCCAAAAAGGAGAGAAAAAAGATTTTTTCCGATTAGAATTCTCCCGCCAAAATACGCCATTGGAATAGAGAAAACTAGAAATGGTAGCACTTTTCTGAGTTTCAAATGTCCTGCGCGATAAAAATGCCAAAGCCCTCCGCAGGTCACGATTAAATTACAAATTAAAGCAAGAGTTGGAACATTCTGATATGGAAGTCCTGCAAGCACAAGAAAAGCAAGATAAGAAGAACCCCCACCAAAACCCATCATGGAGTAAACAAGAGCCACCAAGAAAAAAGTTAAAGGCAACCAAATGGGAATAGTCATATCAGTGTCCCAATCCGTCCATCATTTGATAAGAATGGAGGACCGCTGGGAAAATAGCATTCAAGGATTCACGCACGCCATTGGATGAGCCCGGCAGATTGACAATCAACGCATTTCCCTTTTGGGCGGCAAGACCGCGAGAAAGCATCGCGTAAGGCGTCCGACTTTGTCCATAGGTCCGACAAGCTTCCATAATCCCAGGGATTTCGCGGTCCATCATTTCCCGCGTCGCTTCCACCGTCACATCCCGTGGTCCAAGGCCTGTTCCACCTGTGGTCAAAATCAAAAGGACACCTTGCCTACACAATTCATCCAATTTCTCGACAATCATCTTTTTGTCATCCGGCAAAACCGTATAACTCGGATTGATTCCATACTGCTCGAGTCGCTCTCTAATAATCTTTCCTGATTTATCTTCGCGCGTTCCTTTAAAAGTTCCGTCAGAAGTAACAATGACGGCGGCTGAAAATCCTTTTGGAATCCATTCCTTTCGATCTGATTTACCGCCTTTCTTCTCAACAAGTTTCGTAGTGGTGATCTCGAGTTCTTTATCCACAGGTTTCAACATGTCATAAATCGCTAAAGCAGCCACCGAAGCGGCCGTTAAGGCCTCCATCTCGATTCCAGTTTTCCAAACCGTTTCGACAGAAGCTGTAACCACAACACGATCCGTTCCAACTTCAAAGTCAATTTCAATAAAATCAATTGGAATCGGATGGCAATAGGGAATAAGCTCACTCGTTTTTTTTGCAGCCATCACTCCGGCGGCTCTCGCGACGGCAAGCACATCTTTTTTGGGAAGGTCGTTTGCCTTCAGACGTTCCAGTGTTTCTGGTTTGGCGAGAACGGTACTCGTTGCTACTGCTTTTCTCAAGGTATCCGTTTTATCCGTCACTGATTTCATGGTAATTTCTCCATTTCACCCACCCACTTGACACATATAAACTGTTGACTCATCCTCTCGAGAACCTGTGAACCGATGTCCCTCTGGTTTCAACTGGATTGCCTCACGAATCAACCGGATGAGCTCTGTTTTCGGTCTTCCTTCGAGGAGTGGTGTTCTCAAATCTAAGGCCCCATCCCCATG
>JACOVU010000066.1 GCA_016177155.1 Candidatus Omnitrophota bacterium
AAGCCCGCGCGTATCTTTTCCATAGGAGCCCGCCTCCCGCCGAAAACAGGGCGAATAAGCGCAGTATTTGATGGGGAGGTTCTTTTCATCCAACACTTCATCCCGGTGAATGTTTGAGACGGGGACTTCCGCGGTCGGAATCAAAAATAAGTCGTCGTCCTTAAGCTTATACATATCCTCTTCCATCTTAGGGAGTTGGCCTGTTCCCGTCATGCTCACCCGATTGGATAAAGCGGGCGGCCAAACCTCCTGATACCCATGCTTCTTGGTATGGAGATCTACCATCATATTCATTAAAGCACGGACAAGCCTTGCCCCCTCTCCCTGGAATAAAGCAAAGCCGCTTCCTGCTAATTTGGCTGCTCGTTCGAATGAGACCCAGCCCAGTTTTGTCCCAATTTCGATGTGATCCTGGGGTTTAAAGCTGAATTTTGGCGCTTTCCCCCACTCCCGAACCACTTTATTACTATTCGCCCCGAAGCCGTCTGGGACACTATTATCTGGTATATTTGGGATATTGTATATAATACATTCTATTTTACTTTTTAAATCTCCCACTTTTAAGTCAAAATCAGCTATTTTTTGGGATATTGACTTCATTTGGTCTATCAAGGCTGGGGCAGGCTTGTTTTCTCTCTTGGCCCTTGAGATTTCGTCGTTAGCTCGATTGCGTTCCGCCTTAAGCACCTCCACTTCCTGGAGAAGCTTCCGCCTTGTTTCATCAAGGGCAAGCAAGCCGCCAACCACCTCGGGCTTTACCCCTTTTCTGGCAAGCCCCTTCTTTACAATGTCTGCTTGTTCGCGAATGAGTTTGATATCTAGCATAGGTTATAGACAGAAAATCCCAAATCCGTCTGCGTACCTGGTTTTCCTACTGTTCCAAGGCATTGGATTTGGGATTTGGTTACTTTTTTTCAGCTTGGGCTTCGCCTTCCGATTCTTCCTCTCCCCTAGCCGCTACTTTCATCGCAGACGCAACCGCATCTTTGGCTTCCAACTTGATCGCCCGAACGCCCTGCGTGTTCCGCCCAACGGTTCGAATTTGGTTCACGGGGGTGCGCACAACTTGCGAGCGCTCGGTCACAATAATAATTTCGTCTTCATCCGTGACGCTTAAAACGTTTACGACATAGCCATTTTTTGCGGTCACTTTGGTGTTGATGATTCCTTTGCCGCCGCGAGATTGAAGCCGATAGTCTTGGAACTTGGATCTCTTCCCAAAACCCTGGCTCGTCACGGTAAGCACGGTTGCTTTTGGATCCACAATTTCACACGCAATGACTTCGTCTTTTTTGCCGAGCCGAATGCCGCGCACTCCGCTTGCGGTTCTGCCCATGTCGCGGGCTTGCTTTTCATTAAAGCGAATCGCTTTCCCTCCTTGGGTGGCAATGAAAATCTCGTCTTTCCCCGAAGTCAGTTTGCAAGCGATCAACGTGTCTTTATCTTTTAGGGAAATCGCATTGATGCCGGTCGTGCGTGGATGAGAATAGGCTGTTAAATTGGTTTTCTTGACGACGCCATTTTTCGTGACCATCAGCACGTAATGTTTGTCATCAAACTCAGGCACTTGGAGGAAGCTCGCGATCGTTTCGTCCTGCCCGAGCGCAAGTAGATTCACAATTGCTTTCCCTTTTGCTTGGCGGGAAGCCTGAGGAATGTCGTAGGCTTTTCTCCAGTAGACGCGCCCTTTATTCGTGAAAAAGAGGAGCTGGTCATGGGTGGAGGTAAGGAACATGTGTTCAATAAAATCTTCCTCTTCGTCCCGCACGCCGCCGCCCGTCACGCCTTTGCCGCCGCGGCGCTGACGCCGATAAGTATCAACGGGGAGGCGCTTGATATAGCCCGCATGGGAAATCGTGATTAACACGTCCTCTTCTGCAATTAGATCTTCGATTTCAAAATCGGTTTCGGCGGCGACAATTTGGGTTCTGCGTTCGTCGCCATACTTTTTCACGAGCTCTTTGGACTCATCCTTAATGATGCCGAGAACCTTCTGTTTGCTTTTCAAAACGGATTTGAAATATTCAATTTGTTTGAGCAGTTCTAAATATTCCGCCTCGATTTTGTCCCGCTCAAGTGCCGTCAAACGCTGGAGCTGCATTTCAAGAATGGCTTTCGCCTGGATTTCAGTCAGTTCAAAATTTTTCATCAAAGCCTCTTTTGCAATCTCGGGATCTTTCGAGGCGCGGATCGTTTTGATGACCTTGTCTAAACTCCCGATCGCAATTTTGAGGCCTTCTAAAATGTGGGCGCGCCGCTCGGCCTTATCAAGATCAAACTGAGTGCGCTTGCGGACGACTTCAACTCGAAACTCAATAAATTGCTCGATCAGTTCTTTTAAATTGAGGACTTTCGGCTGACCGTCCACCAAAGCAAGCATGATCACGCCGAAGGTTTCCTGCATCTGCGTGTGTTTAAACAGCTGATTGAGCACCACTTGGGGAACGCAATCTTTCTTAAGCTCTACCACGATGCGTGTCCCGTCGCGATCCGACTCGTCTCGAATGTCATAAATCCCGTCCACTTTCTTCGATTCCACAAGACGCACAATGGACTCAATCAAGTTGGTCTTATTGACCATGTATGGGATTTCGGTAATGACAACAGCATCTTTTTTGGATTTTGCTCCGCTTTCAATGGCGGCTTTCGCGCGCACCACCAGTTTCCCACGGCCCGTTTCGCAGGCCGATTTGATTCCATCACGGCCGCAGATGACGCCGCCCGTCGGGAAATCAGGGCCTTTTACAATTTTCATCAACTCTTTAATCGAAACTTCTGGGCTATCGATGACGGCAATGATGGCCTCGATAACCTCATTCAAATTGTGCGGCGGGATATTGGTCGCCATACCGACCGCGATACCGCTTGAACCATTGATTAAAAGATTTGGGAGTTTTGCAGGTAAAACGGTTGGTTCAACCAACGATTCGTCAAAATTAGGAACAAAAGTAACCGTTTCTTTTTCAAGATCGCCCAGAAGCTCGTTCGAAATGCCGCCAAGCCGGGCTTCGGTGTACCGCATAGCGGCCGCGTTGTCGCCATCCAGAGAACCAAAATTGCCTTGTCCTTCAATTAATGGATAACGAAGCGAAAAATCCTGAACCATTCGGACCATCGAGTCATAAACGGCCATGTCGCCGTGCGGATGGTATTTGCCGAGCACTTCTCCGACGATACGCGCGGATTTTTTGTAAGGTTTGTTGTGGGCAAGCCCGAGATCACTCATCGCATAAAGAATGCGTCGGTGCACGGGTTTCAGACCGTCCCGTGCGTCAGGGAGTGCCCGGCCCACAATCACGCTCATCGCGTAATTGATGTAGCTTGTCCTCATCTCATCTTCGATGGGGGCGGGAACAATTTTTTCGTTCATCGCATAAACGCTTATCTTTTCATCTGCCATCGTAACTCCAACTTTCTAACGCGTCATTGCGAGCGCAGCGTTCCAAATGTTGCCGCAGAAAATGGGGACAGATTATAATCTGTCCCCATTTTCAC
>JACOVU010000063.1 GCA_016177155.1 Candidatus Omnitrophota bacterium
AGAACGTGATCGAGCGGTCGAGGCTTATAAACGGGCTTTGGGTTTGAGTGTTCGGGATCAAGTTAAAGTCGATTACAACGCCCTCAAACCCCTGGATGAAAAGCAACTGACGGAAGCGTATTTCAACGGCCTTTTGATCCGAATGGTTCCAGATTTAGATCCCGATACCTTGGAAGAACTTTTGAAATACGATCTCCTGACTCAGCTTGAGTTTTTGAAACTTGCCGAGGAGGGTAAGGGAATGCGGGTTGAAGTGGCCGCTCAATACGCTCAACTCGGAGCGCGTGGGTCGGTCTATGCTGAAGTGGCTGATTTAAATAAAGCGGTCATCTCCAAGATTGACAAATCACGTGCTCAAGGAAATTTGCAAAAGGCCTGGAACGAGCTTATTTCTTACTGGCGGGGGCAATCCAGTTATGATCAGCAAATTAAAAAAACGAAGCAAAATGCTGAAGAGCAAAACGCCCAAAGCGCTTTTGAATTAGCTGAAGTGGACACAGAACTTCACCTGCTTCCGCTCAAGCTAAGCATGTTTGCCACTTCGAATCGGGAAGAGGTTGAACTTTCCCGGGTCAGCACGGAAGCCGATTTGCTTGCCCGCCGCGACATTGTTGATATTAACAAACGCAATCTGGTTTTACTGAACCTTGCCCTCGGAACACGAGCGGGAACTAAAGTGGAAGAAGGCCGAAGCAGCTATGCGCAGAATAGGCCTGAAGAAGAACAGAGGTTTGCAAAAATGGGCGGCGTAGGCGATACGCTTGTTCTGACCAATGAGGGCTTGCCTAGAGTTGCCGGCGTTGTGACTGACAAAATCGCTCATGAAAATTTAACGATTGCCGAAAAAAATGCTCAAATACTAAGCCGTTTTAGATTTGCCAGGCCTCTTACCTTAACCGGCGTTTTCTCCTTCAGCCCATTCCAACAAAGCAAAGAAAAAACAACCGTGATTCCAGGACCGCCCAGCACGGATCCGAATGTTATTGTTGTTCCCCGGGTTCAAACCACCACAAGGGATGAGGAAGGATATAATTTTGTTTTTGGCGGTGAGCTTGCGTACGATTTTCTCAGGCCGTTTATCAATACAGAACATTGGGTAGCACAAAAAGAGCGCGACCAAAGAAAGTTGGATCTCAAGCTCCAAGACATCCGTCTGCAAGGGGCGATCGTTCTCAAAGGCTATGACTATTTGAGGGGAGTGGAACTCTGGTACGTCAAAGATGAAACTTATCAAGAAAGCCTTGAACTTGAGCGGCTGGTTTCCGCTTCGGCAAGACTGAAGCAGGACCTTCCCTGGGCGATCAATTACCGAAGGGGAATTGAAGTTCAGGTCGGAACAGAAAAAAGATCGTCTGAGATTCTCGCGGATCAATTCAAAACCTTTGCGGAAATTCCTCAGGATAAGAAGCTTCAAGTCTCAAGAGAGGCTTTGCTGATGAAAGGAATTATGGAAGGAAGCATTGCTTCACTGAACGAACTATTTGCTCTGGCTGAGAAAGATCCCGAATTTCAGGCCTTTCTTTTGAATCAAGATATTTCAAATTTAAGGCAAAGACAGTTGGCATTTGAGAGATGGGTTTCATCCCGCGCGACGCTTTTTGCGGGTCTGTCGAGCGAAGATGGTTTTGATGCGAGGGCCATCGCTGAGGTCAGACTGCATCTGGTTGTCTCAGAGAAGCAGCTAAAACTTGAATATGAACGGACCAAGGGTAAAGTCGCTAAAAGTCAGCAGGAAAAAATGGCGGATGACGCCCGTTTTAAAGTATTGAGTGAATACACTGCTCTTCTGAGAACTTTTGTCGAACTTGCCGAGAAACGCGAAGCCTCCCTTCGTGCTGAAAGTACCTACGACCGCATCAAGACAGGATATGCCAAGGGCGAGAAAACAAGGAGTCAACTGTTTAGCGCATTGGACGCCAGGTTAAATCGCAAACTGGCTTTGGTGGATGCTCGATACGACATTTTGAAAGCCATTACCAATTTTAGGACAACTTTAAAAACGCTCGGTGCGGATGAACTGGTGAAAAAAATGGGCACTGCCATTCGTTTCGAAGCCCCAACTTATCAGCCTTCACCCGATGCTGAGCGTGTGCGAGAGGAAGAACAAGGACTCGAAGTTGAACTGGAAGCGAGGCAAAAGCTTCATCAAGAAAGGACCGCGCAAGAACAAGCGCTGGTTTCCCAGTTTCAAGCGGAACAAAAACCGGCTCTACCGCTACTTGAAACCCTTCCCGAGAAACTGAGCGTTGAAGTTCCTCCGCTCGCGCCGCCAAAGCCCAGTTTAACGGTCAGTGGTACCAATCGCGTTTTACTGCCCGACCTGCAGCACATTTCTGAACAGGTTTTTGGGATGCGCCTTCCTTATGCTTGGCAGCCTGATGTGGAAGCAACCGGTAAGATTAGTGGAACAGGCCAGCTTGAGATTCCTGAAGACGATCCCTCGGTGGTGCGGATTCATGTGGAAGATGGAGGTGCGATGGATGTTAAGACGAAAGCTTTTGTCGATCCTTCTCACGTTGAAATTGTGGTGAAGAATGGTGGAAAGATTATCTCAGAAGGCAGCCACGTTAAAATTCTGGACAGCAGTTTAAAGATCGTAGTGGAAGGAACTTTCGTGGTTGCTGATACAGATCAAGAAATCAAGAATCAGAATTTAGAGTTAACCATTCCAAAAGGCGAACTGGTCGAAACCGGAATTTTGACAGCGCCCTTACTGCTCGACAAGGTCTTTGGAAATTCTGGAAGAGCCAGAGATCTGAGTGATTCCGAAAACGGGATTAGGATGACACTAATTCACGCGCTTACCGCAGATGAGTATTTGGGCAAACCGATGAGAAAGCTTATGGATTGGCTTGAAAAAAATAAATTTCCGTCTGAACAAGATCTCGTCCTGAGATGGGATCAGCACCTGCTTCCTGAGCTTTCCAACGCCGAAAGAATTGCACTCAAGGACTCAATTATGCAGTTCAAGTTGTTGGGTATTTATGATGTTGAGGCGATGAGAATCCTTTCCAATCTGCCTCCAAAACCTCCGGAGATGACGGAAGAAGCATTTGTCCAAGTGGAACTGGCCAAGAACCCCGGCATTCAGAGGATGATCAGAAAGGATATGATTTTCCTCATGCTGGGTCTTCAGGAAATGAGTCTGAATTTTACGGGTGAGTTTGTCATTGAGCCCGAAGATCTTGAGTTTCTCGAGCAAGAAGGGATTTTTACTGCTGATGTGAAGCAAGGAGAGAAAGCACTTGATTATGCAGAATGGACTGCCTATCGCGAAGCTCGGGGTTTAGACGCATCAGAACAGAAGTTTTTAAGAGAAGGCTTTGCCGGATATATGGTGGATATGGCCCGCAAAATCGATGAGTTTACTTACTATCAAGTGTTTAGAGATGAACATTTGCAATCAGAATTTAAGAAGACCTACCCGATGGCAAACCGGCTCTTTGGTAAACCCTACGAAGGAAAACCCATGGCTTGGCTCGGGAGAGTCAAAGACGAAGCCAATTCGACGCGAATCGCCTTAATGATTCGAAGCGGTCTCTTTTATCATCCTGATGAATCCATCAGACTAAAACGGTTTGACCATTTTATGGAGATGGTTTCGAGGCTGAAAGAAATGAAACCGCTTCTTTACGACCAAATGTTTCCTCCGCTTTCCCCCGAAAAGGAAACGGCCAAACTCAAAAAACTCCCTCAGGCCGGGCTGCTCAGAAATTCGATTGAAAATTATGAACGTGAAAAAGCGAGCGGCCGTTTAAGCGGGGAAGCCGAGCATCAAGCCAAACAAGCCGTTGAATTGGAAGAAGGCATTCTTCAAGAAAGCGAGTTTCTCGGTGAATCTATGTATATGGTGGAAGACGGGATTGAGAGATTCATGCGCGAAACAGGCAAGAAGCTCGAAGATTTTACTTCCGAAGATGACAACTTAATCGTAAGCCGGATTGCTGATTATTACAAGCTTGCTCCACACATTCAAAGAATTTTAACCGACCCGGAAAATGGCTTGTATCCCGCCCTTGACCTACGCAACGTCCGCCAAAGAGGTGTTGTTTCCGCTTGGTATGAGTTTGTGAAGGCTCATAATTTTACAATGGAAGGGTTCCAACATCTTTTAAAACGCGCGAGAGAAATGCGTCCTCAGGTAGAGGAAATTTACAAAACCATTACGATGTCTGGTGAAAGCGGCTTTGACATTTCCAATCCAGGACATATGGGGTTGTTAATGGCATGGGCTTATGAAACATCGGAAAAGGCTGACATGTTTGTGATAATTGTTAAATCAGAAACTTTTAATGAATATATGAAGAAAATTAACCGTGAGGAAGAGGATTATAATTTTCGAATTAAATTGAAAGAAGCTTTTTTAAGGACTATGAGATCAAATCACCCCGAAGTTAAAGGAATGTATCTAGAACTGGCGGGACGTGTTTCATTTCTGAGCGGGCAGTTCGAAACGATAGAAGATTTAGAGAAAGAATTCAAAAGACGTATAGAACTCATTGATGACATTGAGCGAGAGTTCAAAAAATCACCCGCCTCTATTTTACAGAAGATATTTCAAAACTTCAAGATAGGTCGCTCTGTTCAAGTCGGATCGTATGAAGTGGATAATCTTTACGCTTTGAACGAAGCTCTCTTTCTGATGCAGCGCGAAGTTGTTGTAAAGCGAGAAGGCCGATTGTTTAACGCTGATAGAGAACGAAATAATTTTAAGACCTTTTTCCTTGAAATTCAAGTAGCGACTCTACCAAGAGTTTTAGAGAAGTATCAAGTTGACTTTAGACTGTGGCACGAGACGGTGATGTCTGTGTTCAAGGCTTTGGAAAATTACCCCATTGAATATGAGTTTGATAGCAAGCTCGAATTGAAGTTTAGAGATTTCGTAGAAGGAATGAGGGGGGATGGAATTGATGTCAACGATCCGAAAATCGTAGAAGCTTTGAAGAATTACTTTATTTACAACCAGCTTGTCTCAACGGCAGGACAGTGGTTCGATAAGATGCTCACAAGTTCTGACAATGGCGAACCGCCACTAAAGTTGAGGCAGGTGATCAAAAGAATTAATGCACGCAAGGCCACATGGCGCCAATACCAAGAAATATGGAAAGATAGTGATTTGACTTTAATCCCTTTAATCCCTGGGCAAGTCTCTTATGTTGCAGATTTAGGTTTTGGTGAAAAGCAACTGAGAGAATTCTTTGAAGACGGCCGGAAAGTTTTTAGTACGACCAAACTCTACCTCGGTCGAAGCCTTATTTTCGATGAGTTAGTTAATGACCTTACGCTTTACAGTAAAGACATGGGATTTTACTGGCGCTCTTTGGGAGGAAGGATCAAAACCTTGGCGGATTATCGATTGAATAGCAAATATGTGCGCATGGATCAGAAGGACCCTAAACAATTAGAACGGATGCTAAAGCATGCGCCAGTCGAACATATTTCTATGCTTAAAGTAGATGACACGACAGAAAAGTTGCGTTTCGTCTTGTCGGAGTTTGCACGAAAGGTAAAAATGCATCCTGAAGATGAAGAGATGAGAAGTCCGGAAGAATATGAGAAATATCAACCCACAATGAAGACGCTCGCTGTATCAGAAAAGCCTGCTTCTTATGATGCCGTTGCATTTCGGCAGTATTTGTTGCGCCTCTTAGGTCAAGATTTGGTGGATCATCGGGAGCATTATACAGATTTGCTTGATGCGGTTTCCAAAGTTCCGGTGAATTTTGAGGCCATCATCTTTGGTGCGAGATGGGTTCAGAACGGTCAAGAGTTGGGCACTGAAGAGGGTTTGGTAGAATTTGTTGTCCGACAAATTTCCAATCGTCCCGCAGATCGAGCGCTAACCAAAAGCGAAAAAAATGCCACGAATGAGCAATTTGTGATTCTTCTCACAGAGCAGTCACATATTGATCGCGGTTTTTGGAGGAATTTAACCAACCGTATCGACCGAGGGAATCTTTTTGCGTCAAAGTACAACTTTGTTCAAATGTTGAACGAAGGCCAGTTAACGCGGGAACGGTTAAAAGCGATTTTCAATGATTATAAGACTTTGTATGAAACAATCATTAAGCAAAAATCATACGATTCGTCTGTTGATATGACGAAATTATTGGACGCGATTGTAAGAGAGCGCTTGAATGGAAATATCCCAGCTTTAACTTCAATGAAATATGAAGCTGTGAAGCGTTTCCTGACAGAGCTTGATGAAAAAAGGTCAGTGGTTTTAAGTGATGAGGAAAGAACGGGTACGCCCAGCCAGCAGGTTGCGGTTTGGATCCGAGAAAATCAGGCAAAGATTTCAGCCCCTCTCTCGAAGGAAGTAGAAAAAGAACTTAATGATTTTCTAGCCACGATCCTGCGGGACGGGTATTTGGACCGCGCTTCCACCAAACGCTTAGTCGAAGATTTATTTGCGTTGGCCCAAATTTACAAGAGATATCCCATGCACCTCTTAAGTGATAAGAACGAAATTACTTTTGAGGTTCTCAAAGGATTTATCAGAACGGTTGATGACGTTTATGTTTTAGGGCTTCAGGATAATGGCGTTCTTGAAAAACCATCTCGCTTACGTGATAAAAAACTGGTTGAAATTAATCAGTATTTGGAGAAAGCCAAAGCTTATAACGCAACCAGACAAGTGGAAGATGAAATGTATCTTCGGTTTAGAATGTATAATCCCAGTTTTGCGAAATCAGCCGGAAAACCGGATAGCCTTGCCGAAGCTGTTGGTAAGCTCGAGTACAGCAGCTTTAATGAAAATGTTCAATCGGGTGTGAAATGGGGAGGTTATTTATTATTAGGATTGTCAGTCTGGCTCGTCTTAAGAGTGATTCTTGCCCATATTGTTGCTTGGCATCAAAGGCGATCTGCGACAATCGAGCGAGATGAGGCAGGAAAAAGGATTAAAGGAGGCGGAAGGGAAAATGTTGATCGCATCAAAGTAAAAAAATATCCCCCGGGCCTAACCCTTAAAATGAGTTTCTACTTCTTCGTAGTGGTTGCTCAACTCGTTGTTTCTTCCGCCTTTTACCTCCTAATTATGGATTGGACGAGTCTTAGTCCTGTTATTGTTCTGATGCTGACCGCGTTATTTACCGCGCTTAATATTGGTGCGGTTATGACGGTAATGGATCGTCTAACTACTTCTTTTACCGCAAAAAGGTTCGCGTATTTTACCCTGACATTTTTCCCACCAGCATTACTTGCAGTTTTCCTTCCCATCGCTTTATTGAACTGGTTTCCAATTGGCGGGCTTGTTGTGAGCATTGTGACAATTTTAGCTGTTTCTCTCTATCTTTTTATAGCGCATCTAGCAGGCTGGTTTAAGAGAATTCGCGAATCAGGCCCTAAAGAACCAGAGCGAAAACGTGTTAGCTTTGAGAACAACTTACTACCTTCGAATCGAAAAGTGGGTGTTCATATGGTGACCTTGTTAAAGGACGCTAAAGCGGCTGAGCCCGTGGTTCAGCGGCTTGTGAATTCGGTGCGTGCGCAAAATGATCCGAATATTTTTGGTCTCCTTTATGATAAAGGAGAAAGCAAGCCAGAAGAACGAGAAGCCATTAAGGACATGATCAGGGGAATTTTATGGCATAAGCCAAGCGAGCAACTTAACAAAGCAAGAAGGTACATCTTTAAGGATACTGATTTGACAAATACTGATATCCAGGAAATTTTAGATCTTTCGGGAGAAAATAGAATAACTGACGCAATGCATAACCTAAAAGGCAAGAACTGGAAAAAGGATGGCAAGCTCACTCCAATTGAGAAAGAGGAAAGAGAATCGCTTATTGGACGTATAGTTGGTTTCGAAAAATTTTACGGAATCAAACTTTACTATTTACACAGTACTGTACCTGGTGGTGAAGACATTGAGAAAAAATTTGGTGCTCATACGAAGATTTACCGTTTCTTATATGAAGGAATTACCCAATCTACCGTAGATGCGGAACGTTACATTTATCGAACAAGATCCATCAATTCTTTTCCCTTGGGCGGTATCATTGGTGTAATTGCATCTGTCATATTGTTAACCATAGGAATTTCAAATCCATTTTTATGGGGTTCTTTGGTTGGACTCGCTTCAGGATTTGTTCTTGCTCTTATCACAAGCGGTCAGAGCAAAACGGATCAGAGCCAGATCTTTGATGATTCCTATGGTCAGTGGTCGTGGCTTGGATTTCGTGACGACGATTACAAAGATATTGTAGACCGCACCCTTGATCAACGTTTTAAAACGAGACTAGTTCGAAACGGAGAAGCCCCAATCGATAAAACTTATGAGATGGCTGATAACTATGATCGGGTATGGGCGCTCTTTTTGTTGGATGATAAAAATTTTGCAGGTTACACGTCCTATGATAAAAACGGAAGGGTGAGCGAACACGGTTTAATCAGAACCTACCGGTCAGGTCGTGAATCTGGAATTCGAGAGGCGATTCGCCAGGAGCTTGCAGATACGAACAAAATCACGAACAAAGAAGCGCAGGATCGAGAGGTTGAGCATATTGTTCATGAGATAGATGCAGCAGGAATTAATCTTGACTCCAGTCCCCTCGCAGCCATCCAAAGTTTTACCACACAAACTCTCAGTGGTGATGAATGGAGATTTGCAAAAGTCAATGTCACCCAATATTCGGAAGAATATATCCATTATCAACCTGTTCGTAAAGCCGTTGAAGTCATGTCTCATAAGGATAATCGATGGGCTGCTTATGGAAACGTTTTCATTGAGATCACGGGAGACGCATCTCAATGGGCTGAAGAAAATATTAAATTTGCAAAGATTGGAATTGCGTTTGACGAATCAAAGAAAATCAATCTCCCTGTAGATAATGAATATGGAAAAGCAATGGTTGTGCCCGCGAGGTGGTTGCAGGGGACTGAGCCACAACATCCAGCAACCTTGCGTGGAATTATTGGTAGAGCAGGATGGCATCTTCCTATGTTCTTAATTGGAACGGTTGGAGGTTCCATCATTGGTTTTCTCGCAGGTGCATGGCTGGCCACGATATTAAATTTGCCGATTTTACCGCCGCTCATTCTGGGTGGCTACGGGGCTTACCTTGGTCTTCTTCTCGGGATGTTTTTAGGAGTATTTGAAGGTCGGTTTTATAAAGGGGTGTTGGGGATGCTGCAGGTTGGAGATACAACCCATGATAGCCGTGAAGCAGCATACGGTGGCGCCGTTAATGTGATTCGAGCAGGTGTTTTTGAACCAGCCGTTACAGATATCAAATCTCATATTGACCGAGCGCTTTTGCGTTGGGACAGCGGTGAGAAAAGAAGCTGGTGGTATATCTACGGACCTGGAGTTCCACTGGCAAGCCGGTGGCATTCGTTTATGGCGACTCGAATGTATACCAGTGAAATCAAATTTTTCATATGGCTCACGCTTTCCATATTTGGTGCAGTGGTGTGGTCGGGAATGGTAGATACGTTCTTCTATACAAGTCGTTTGATTGAATTTGCCTATCCTGTATTAGCATGGGTGCTTCTGGTCTACATGATCTTATCCATCATCTTCTCTCCGAATTTCGTTGCAGGGACTGGAACACTTTTCAGAAAGTTACTTGCCGGATATGGTGAAAATTTAGAACGAAATAGAGTCGGCACTTTGGGAAGGACAACCGCCGTTCAACGTGGAACCTTAATCTATATGAACCTACCTTTCCTTGGAGCTATTTACAACATCCGAAATAAGTTCAGGGTCATGATTACGGGGCCGCATCCGCGAATAGATTCGACTAAGATTTCACCTCTACGTAAAGTTACTGGTTTTATGCTTGGGCTCGGAACGATTCCATTATTGTGGTATTTGCAAACTTTTGGATTAAGTGTATCAACGGTTCTTTTCACGGTTTTTGGCGTCCCGATTCCAATTTTCGTTGCTGTTTTGGGTGTTACCTTCGTTCTATCTGCTTTCCTGATGACACCAGTTCCTGTCTTGATGACTTTGTTGGTTTATTTAGGCCCTGCTTACTTTTTGCCGCCAGTATATATTGCTGTGGCTGCTGTTTTGGGTCTATTGTTTGTACACCGTCTGTCGGGAAGATATATTACGCTTCCTTGGCTTTTCTTTGGTCTTACGGCAACAGCTCTTATCGCTGGCATTCCAGCAATACCGTTTGTGGCCGGAGCTGTCTTCAATCAATTCCTTAGTTGGTTTCCAATCTTAGCTGCTCACCCTATTATTTTGAAGTCAGGTCTTGCGTTTTTTGGTCTTATATTTATTTCTAGGGTATTACTCAGAATCGTTTACCGACCGGATGCTTTAATACGTGAAACATTACCGTGGGTTGCTTTCGGTTCTCTTAAGGGAACTGCTAAATCTCCGCAAATGGTGCAGTCGGCCAAACGTTTCGGACTCTCCTTCGCTTACGGTTTGCTTGTTGTTACTGCTGCCGTAGCGGTTATGTCAAATTTATGGGTGATCGGACTCGTTTTCCCGCTCTTGTTCAGCTGGTTTAGAGGATCGATTAGGTCCTGGATCATGGACAAACAGGGAAAAGGCAAAGAAGTTGCAGATCGCTTTCACAGAGCAAGCTGGAAAAGATTCGGGTGGGGAGTTTATGCTGCTGCTTTCCACCTATTTCCTTTAGATATGAAGGATATTAAAGATAGTATAGAGAAAGTAATGGGCGAAAAGGGTATTACGAATTTGGCGAGATTTGCTCAGTCAAGTAAATATCGCTCTGCCTATTTAAGTAATGGAGCCTTCGGCATTGGATTCGCTATTGGAATGCTTTTGAGCCTTACGATTATGGTGCACATTCTATGGCTAGGCGCCTTTGGTATGCAGCCCATTGTCACTTTGGTCAATAAATTTCAACCGGTCATTGCAGCGCTTATGATTTCTTTTGCAATTCCGCTCGTGGCAGCGTTTGCTTTTTCTTTTTCGCCCCTTTTTGCATTGGTCGGACTTTATGACTTAGTTGCCGTCTTTTTTGGACTTGCTGTCTTCAATCCATTTACGAATCCCATAACGCTTGTACTCGGCCTGCTCTTAAGTCCACTCTTGTGGGAGTGGCTTTTCGATCAACTGGATGGGTTTAATACGATTTGGGTACGGTTAAGAATAGATGGATTATATTGGCGAGTCAAAAAATTGAACAAGTTAAGAACTATTTCCGTACCAACAGAGAAACAGCAACGCAAAATAAAAAAATTGGAAGGACACTTGTCTAAGTTTTTGGCGAACGGCAAGACGCCGGACGATATTTATACACTGACATCAGCTTTTAATGTGGGTTCCGTTTTTGATATCTCAACAGATACAAAGGAAAACAGGACGCTTTACAAACAAGTGAAAAAGTTAAAGGCATTAAAAACAAAAATTGCACCCACCGAGAGACAACTAAATCAAATTAGATTATTGGAACAGGATTTAACTCAAAGGTTGAACCAAAATCGCAATTTAGAGGATCTTCTTCGTGAAGAGTTTTTGTCTTACGTCAAGTTGCAAGTGTATTTAAAAGTTGGACCGCGGTCAGAACTCCGCATCGAAAAAGTTAAGGTACACGGAGGACAACGTGCAGAGGCACATGAGCATATATATGAAGACATTCAAGCGCGGTACGACCGAGGTGAATGGACGGCGATCGAGGCGGTCGAGGAAATGTTTCGTCGCCAAGTCGAAATCGATCATTTCCTCAAAGGATACCGCGCGACCGATGAAGTCATCAGGAACATTACTCACCACCCTATGGGTGAATATTATGTCGGTCAAATTAATCCGGCCCGAAAAGAACGCCGTAAGGGGGCTCCTGGGACGAAACCAGGCTGTTTGATTTGTGTTGAAAATATGCCACCCAATGAAAAGGGCTTTCGCATTACCGCTTCCCCGAATCAGCAATATTTGATCGTGCCCAATCCATTTCCGGTAGCGCCGTATCATATGGCGATGCTTTGGCCTGAACACAAGCGCCAATTCATGGACGAGAAAGTTTTAGCCGATGTCATTCACGTGGCACGGCAGTTGCCCGGAATCGACATTGCCCACAACGGCTTTGCGGGAGCTTCGATTCCCGATCACCAGCACTTCCATGTTTATAAATTCCAAGATGTTGAATTGACCCTTGCCGACAGCCACAAGATTAAGGGCCTTCCGCTGGATGCTTATATTAATGAAGCGCTTCAAAATCCCGCGCAACTCCGAGACCACCTCGAGAAACTTTATGAAACCCCTGAGATTCAAATCTCAAAAGTTCACGGCTGGAATCGCACCACCGATGGCCAGGAAGTCCCTGCTTACGCGCTGGAAGCAAAGGACGAAACAGTCCTTGCCGGATTCAGTTCGCGTTTCTTGCAAGTGCTTGCGGAAACGATTCCGGACAGCACACATAATATTAAAGTGCTGGCCTCTGGTTCTCAGGAAAGTGATCCAATACGGCTGATTATTTTCCCGCGGAATCGTAGACTTCATGAAAAAGAAATTGGGATGCAAGAAATGGCGGGTTATCCCACCGTTGCTCCGGAATATGAAGACATCATACTGAGGCAGCCGCTGGAGGCGTATAAGAAAGTAATCCAGGAGGCAAGTATTCCTTACAACGAATTGCGCCCTGTTGAAGAGCGGTTTCTAGAGCTCGCCCGCGCTGAAGTGCGTGCGGATGAAATAGAAAAGACTTTGTTGAAGAATCTCGGCCGAAATGAACAGTTTCTGAAAAATGCAATTCAAGGGAAAGGACCTGATTTTTCGGAAATTGATGTTGCAACAACTCAGAGTACGGAGGAAATAACCCGTTTGCTTCTTGAAAATGATCGAGGCGAGTCCATTTCAAACAACATTCCAGCTCGTGTGATTGGCGGGACAGCGAATGGCACCATCCTTACGCTCCTTGATTTCCACAAACAAATCCTCGTGCCGACACTTGGTGCAAATTATAGTCTGAAGGATTTGCGGGGTAAGTCCATCCTTTATCTTGTTCAAGTGGGTCCAGCAACTCGGATGAAAGTCAGTACCGCTTCCTTAGGTTTTCTCAACAAAGGTCTTGAACTTTCTCCTGGTGGCGATCGAACTAATCTTGAACAGAGAATTTGGGAACGCGGCTTTTATTATGATCCAGAAGGTCTTGTGTGGATGTCGGTCGATGCAGCACATGCCCCATATTTCGAAAGTCCAGAACGCATGGAAGTGGTAGACCCCATCATTGAAAATGGAAGAGTGGTCCAGATAGGCAAAGGAGGCGTTCAGGTTTTTGTATATCCGGCAGAAGTAGACGTCAATAACACCACGATCATCAACCATGGTGTTTTCGTGACCCGAAATCCACTGAGTCCAGAGCCTCAGGAAATTTTCCTGGCGATTGAAAAACCTGGAAGACTTATCCTTCGGGATCGGGCCAATCTTGATTTTCTTAAAGAACAGCTTGAAATTTTAAAGCGTAGAGGTGTCATTGAGGATGCAAAACACGTGTTCATTAATACCCACGATTTTAAAATCTCATGGCCCACCTATCTCTTTCTCATTGAGAAATTTAAAGGATTAGAAGAACGTTTTCCGAATCATCCGCCCATTAACTGGATTGAAGCTTTTCTGGAAGCAATGACCTTGGGCAATGAGTTCCAAAATATTTATCGAGACCGGCACCCAGAATTTTCGGATGTTCCAGGTCTCATTGATTTCCTGACTGAAACTGCTCAAACGGTGAGGGATACCTACGGGGTTAATACGATTAATCTTGGCAAAGGGACTATCTATTCACACACTAACACACCCTATGATGCTGAAAGGGTCATTGAAAAATTTTCGCCAGAAGTGTGGCTCAGTTCTGTCTATCGGCGGATGTATGGTGTCTACATTGTCGGGCGTGATCCTTGGGCTCTTGACATCTCCGAGCACAGACGGTTTGTAGGTATGATTATTGGACCTAATGTAAAGATTGATCCACTGGTAGAAAGAGAGGATCTTAATGGGGCTACCGTACTCGGGGCTTCAATCATTCAGCATGGTACTTATTTAAATCCTCGGGCTATCATTTTCGATTCTGCGGGGGTTTTTGATGCGCGATATGACGACGTATTTGTCCGCAACCGATTAGCACCTAATAGGCGTGTGATACCAATGGCAGGGTATGTCATGATTGACTATTTTATTCTGGATAAGGAAAAAAAGGAAAGGCGACAAATCACAGCCAATGTCCCGGTTCGTTTTAATCCATGGCAAGTGGTTAATGGCAAGATTGCTGCAGAGAATTTTCCAGTGAGTGGTTATACGTTGGCCTATCTTCTATCGAATGGTGATCCAGAAGCTACACGCCTCTTTCGCTCGATTCTGTCACCCAAAAATATGCAACATAAATCCTTTGAAGGAATCCTCGCAGAGCTCGAACATGCTCTCGAATCCTGGAAAATCGGAGCTGTCTCCCGCGCTGAAGTCCGGCGCATTATGTCACAGCAAGCGTTTGGCGCTCTTTTGGCTCGGGCGGTAAATGATCACCCCCTCGTGGTGCGATTCGGGCCAGTCGGTATGGGATCTTCCTTACTTCCAAGTCCATTTAAAGCTGCTCCCCGTGCTGAAGTCCGCTCAACACGAATTCCAGAAACTTATCAAGAAAAACTGATACATCCTAATCACATAAGTGAACGGCGATATGTATACGCGATGCAACGTATGTTACGTCATATTATACGCAGGCTTGGTCCAGCCTTGGAAAAGATGCGGCAAGAAGGGGCATCCGAACAAAATGTCATCAAGCTTGTCATTGATACCCTCGAGGAACTAGCCTATCGTCCATCTAAAATTGACGTGGCGGAACCTCCAGCAAATAGTTTTGTTGCCTCAGTTCGCGATTTGAAAGGTTTGGAGAAAAGTTTCGAGGTGCTTTCGAACGACCAAGATCGAAAATCTAGGCAGGATTCGCTTGACGGAATCTCGGGCAAAGCTTACAAAATTTCTGAAGAGGAATTAAGGAAGGATGAACAGGCGGGCGGACAACTGATTCAGCAGCGGAAACACCGAACCGTCATTTTGGCAGGGGGTATGTCTGTCAGAGGAGCTATTTATGCCGATGCGCTCATTTACCTTCCGGGCTACGGCGTAGTTCCTTTGCTTGCCATTAAAATATTGAATGTACTCTATACCTCAAAAAGGTTCGGTGTTGATCAGCCGCGGATTAGCATTGCTGAAAGCGATACCACCTATCGCTATGTAGATCAGGCGCTCGACTGGCTTGTGAGTCGCAGGTTTATTAAGAATAAAAATGAAATAGATCGTTTCTTAGTCAGTATGCCATCCCGGCTTGATTATAACGGTGATTATTATAAACCTTCGGATATTCGGGAAGGGTACGCCCCAGCTTCTCATTTCGATGCGGTTCGCTACTACATTTTAAGCGGTCGCTTTGGCGACGATTTGAGAGATGGAGTGGAGGTCGTCAGCTTCTCTAATATGAATATTCCAACCGCAACTCTTGGCCTTAAGGTTGTAGGCCATCTGTCTCGGTTGGCTGAGGAAGCAAAGAAGGCAGGGAAGACAGAGCCGGGCGTGCTACTAGAATTTACGGAAAATCAAAGTGAAAAGGGAGGTTTCTTTGCCCTTGTGTACTATCTTTCCAAGAATCCAAGATCTATTTTGCAGAGTATTGAGGGTTTTCTCATGCAAAAAGGCTTGTTGAGTCGTGTGATCGAACAAAAGAAGCAGTTTCCAATCTTTAATACGAACAGCGAACACTCAACCGTCGGTTATATCGGTGATTTTTTTGAACTCAGCGAACGGGAGCTTGGTTTTCTTCCCACCACGGATCAGTTGGAAGACAAAGCGAAACGGCGATTGGTATTAGAAAAGCTGGACGCCAAAACTTCTTTATTTGGCGAAGGAAGACCAGGAGAGAAAATTGCAACTTTCCCCGAAGTAAAAAAAGGGCGAATCGTACAACTTTCTAGGGTGTTGAGCAATTTGTTCACCACGGCGTCTTACAATAATGGGCGCACGGAGTCTGACGAACAAAAGATCAGGCCTTATGTCTATGGCCGAGCGATCGCTTATTTTGTCCCTCGGCAAACGCTTAAAGTACATCTCGATTCGGGTGAAGAAGTAAGCGTCGTCGATCGTTACGCCGAGGCCAAAACCATATGGACGATCTTGCAAAACCCAACAGCTTTTAGCCAGGCTCTTTATAATCCTTCACAGGGTATTGTGCAACTTCCGGATCCTTTAGAAAACGATCGACCAAGTCCAGAGACGGATCAACTTGTATTGCGTACCAGCAGTGTCTTTCTTAAAGTCCATCAAGAAATTAAAGTTTTAATGGAAACAAAAGAAAGCCTCGTTAAGGGCCTGGAGAAGAATTTGGATACTCACAACAGTATGTTGAATAGTAGGAAAGGTTTACTTAGCGCTACAGAAGAGGCAAGATTGGTAGCTGAAATTCAAGACCTTAGGGCAGATCTGCAGCGAGTTAAATGGGAACAAAATTTGGCTGCCAATATTTTGAACGAACAATTTAACTTTGTCGTTCATATGTTCCATGAATTACAAGCGCATCCGAGGGATATAAATACAATCAATCGCTTCACGAATATGGTGAATCGTTATTCCCGCGTTGGCGGGCTCGAAGGACGATTCAATGTTCTCAGATTGGAACAAGTCAAAGCAGACTATCCCACGCTCCAAGTTTATCCAGAAGACGATGTCGTGAGCAATACAGCGGATATCCTGGCCAGGTTGAACCGTGAAGAAGTAGGAAGGCTGATAGCCCATCTACAGCGGTTGGGTTTGGATAAGGCAAGCGGACGGCTCGGTATTTTTATCGGTGGGGGCGTTACGCTTGCGCAATTTCGGGAACTCATGACCAATGATTTTCGTTCAACAGGGCACGTGGATGTGTCAATCAAAAATGGCGAAACGCTTGATGTTGTTCAGCGTTCGGAAGTGAGAACGCAAAGCAAACAACCGGTTCACTTTGCGCATGAGGCACGGATGCTCGACCTTTTGCAATCGTATCGCACTAATTCTATAACTACTTATAAAACAAGAGATGAGGATTTTGAGAATTTTGATGTTGATTTATTCAAACAAAAAGCACGAATTGCTCACGTCCTTCCGTGGGGAAAAGAATTACAACCTGTCATGTTGGAAAGTATTCGTTTGAGCAAATTTAATGCATTCCACCTTCGCCGTAACGTCGAGCTTTTGCTTATGTTGATCGGTACTTTGAGGGAACTGAACGGCCTCGGTTACGATCCGCGCATTTGGTTGATTGGTTCGACTTTTGGAGATCAGGTTGGAGATGGTTCAGACCTAGATATTTCTTTTGAAGGTGTGCCAATGGAAAAATTAAATCTAAACGAATTTGTGAAGCACTGGAATGAAATGGGCATGGATCGTGTCAGTTCTGATTCGTTTCATATTTTAAACAAACCATCTTATGGAGAATCCAAAACGACTGCAGATTTCATTGACATGTTTGAGCGAGATGTTTACATCCCGTGGAAAACTTGGCTTGAGGGAAATTCGTCAAGCCACCCAGAATATAAAGCGCATTTGGAAACACTCGAAGCTTATAAATCGGGACTGAATGTTCATAGAGATTGGCTTAAGCAGCGCTCTGAAGTACGGGCTGTATCAGCTCCTTCAGAACAAGTGAAGACGCAAAATCCGAGAACCATTGCTTTTGTTGCGATGGAAAGTGGTTTAGAAGATCTTCCCAAGGCTGGGGGTCAGTACGATTATGTTCGAGATTTATCGCGGCATTTGGCGAAACGTGGACATGGAGTGATTGTTGTTTCTCCTAATTTTCCAGACCGAGATGGGATTAAAAAAGTGAAACGCGGGGATGCAGAAAAAATTCTGAGCAACGTCCCTTTTCAAGTGGGCCGCGGAATAATTTATCTAGATGTGCTTAAGGTCACGAAGCAAGGGGTGACTTATTATTTACTTGACGATTCAAAAGGTGATTTCTTCCAGGGCCTTTATAAAGAGTCTAACGGTTTAAGAGGTTTGATTGAGGCTGTTTTACTTTCCAATGCGGTTTTTTATATTGCGAGAACAGAGCATTTGGATTTGGACCTCATCCACGCTAATGACTGGCAAGCGGGTCTTGCTCCAGTCTACCTTCAAGAAATTTATCAACAAGATTTTGCTAAAACCGCTTCGGTTTTCACTTCCCACAATATGGCATATCAAGGCGTGTTTAATGGCTATCTCCTTGTTGCTCTTAACGATCGGCTTGTAAAGCGCCTTGTTGCAGACGGTGTTCTAGAAGAAGGATTAAATTTACAGCAACGGAGAAATCAAACAATCGTTCAAATTATTCCAGATACGGATGATTCCAATAGGCAAAACAACCTATTAAATCTGCCTTACGAAATTATTACGCGGCCGGATCAAGGTCTTGAATACCATGCCATACGTCCAGTGACGGGCAATAAATTTTCGCTGATGAAAGGTTTGATGTTTGCAGATCGTTTCAATGCAGTCAGCCGCGGAAATCTCCAGGAACTTACTATTGCGGAGGTTGAAGGAGGAACCGCCTTTGGATTTGAGGGAATCATGCAGCAAATGACAGCTCAAGGCAGAGTAGCAGCAGTATTTAATGGGGTTGAAGCAAATCCTGCCAAAGATCCATATCTCAGGACAGATGGTTACGTGCCATTCAACGATGGCATCGTTCGACGTAAGGTACAAAACAAGCTTGCGTTAATTCAAGAGCTCGAAGACAAATACAAATTTGATGTTTCAGAAAAAGATTTCCTCCTATTTAACGTCGGAAGAATTACACAGCAGAAAGGTCTTTCTGATTTCAAGCAAGCTTTTATCGAAAAATTAGCTGCTTTACGCGGTCCTCGAGGTGAAAAAGTGAAGTTGGTTATTTTAGGTGCGACTGAAGATGAAGGAGGCAAAAAGATTTTGGCAGAACTCAATCGATTATCTGGGTTATATCCAGATCTTCTCAAAGTGATCGTTCGTCGCGATCCCAAATTAGCGAGTAGGCTTAATGCGGGTGGTGATGCGTTTATTATGCCGTCACACTCTGAACCCGGTGGAATTGCGAATCAAATTGCCAATCGTTACGGAGTGCCGGTTATTGCACCAAAAACAGGGGGACTCCAAGATTTCTTTGACGAGTGGGGTGGCGTTGGTTTTACGTATGAGAAATTTGATCCGAGGCGTTCTGAAAGCGATCGCATCAATTCTTTAGTAGCTGCTATTACGGAAGTAGCTCAAACTTATTGGAATAAACCATCCAAGTGGGAAACTTTAGTCCGAAGAGCTGCAAAATACAATGCTTCTTGGGACAGCCGTGTTGAACTTTACGAAAAGGACGTCTATGAACCTGCGATTAATTCTCGTAGATCAGAATTGAGAACAGGCGAAAGGCAATCGAGAGGGGGCACCTCAATGAAACCTAAGCTGGCGCGGACGTTCTCCCGTATGCTTCGATCTCGTTTTTCATTCCCGCGTTTATCCTATTTGAGTCTCATGGCTGTTATCAGCATTGGTTTCTCAGCGGTCAAGGCATGGGGGCAAGGTGTCATTGGTGTGCGCAATCCCGATCGCGATTCGACACCGGAAGTTGATGTCAGTGTACTTCGTTTTCCCGTTGAAGGTCAATTTTTGAGCGTAGAAGAGCTTGTTCAAATTTACCCAGAAGCGGTCTTGATTGTTCGAACGTATGCAGGTGGTGTTAACGATATTGCTTATCTTACTCTAAAAGATAGCTCCCAAGGATTTCAGAGTTTTCATTTATCTCAGAAAGCGGTCAAGCGATTAAAAGGTCAGGTAGTTTCAGCCACCTTTTTTGCAAGCATAGACCTCGATGGGCCTGGAAAAGTTTTTGGCACAAAGATTGGAAAAGGAGCAGAGCCTTCCATTGGGGAGGCTGTATTGGGTCAAGCGGAAGTAGGAGCCCCAGGGGAACTTTTAGGTCAAAATGGACAGGTAGTGACCATTATTCCGCCTCAAGCACTGAAATTGTCAACCGTGCGTCTCACCATTGATGTCAGTCAGGTGGATATTACCAAGGCTGAGAATCTTCTAGTTCAAATTGAACCCAGGAAAATGAGAGTCGTCAATCCAAATGGCATTTCGGTCAAGTCGCTTGCTCCAGCTAAATCCAAGCAAAAAGTGTTTGTCGTTGCCATCCCGATCAATCCCGCGGACATCATCGACGACAAATTAACAGTGACGATCAACTTAGCTGATGTCATGGAGAAAATTTACGGCGCTAACTTGAGCGGACTCGGTCTTAATGCTCCCGCGGCTTTATTTATTAATCCGCTGGTTATTTCAGAGAAGAAAGGCAGTGACCTGAGCACTCCTGAAGCACCCACAAAGGATAGACGAGATGTCATTCATGTTATGGTTGTGAGAGGAATTTCACCTCCAATCATCACGGGTTCAGCCTATAATCCCGCTTTGATTTCGGCACTTTCAAACGCCGTTCTTTCAAGTTTTGCCGGAAATGTGAATAGCAATTTACCGCCCGGCATGATTACGATCGTTCAGCAAAGCCCGAGTGAATTTACCGTCGAATACGATGTGTCACCAAAAGGAAGCTTTGGCGGCTTCATCTTGGCCAATGGTTATTTTGATGAGAATGGAAATTTCGTGGGTGATACGTTTGAACTTCCTCAAGATGTTACCGTTGCCTCGGCCGGGAATCCAGAACATCTTAGAATGAGAGTTATAGACATCGATGGAGATGAGGTTGAATATGAACTTGCCTTAACCAACGCACTCCAAAATTATTCTTTTAGCCTTGTCGATTCCGATTTCGTACCTCAAGGGTTTGACCGGACCAAAATTGCTCAGATTGAAGGGGTGTTGGATCAGGGATTAACAGGAACGAACAGCACCTCAGGCAGTCTCAGTTTTGTGATTCATGGTACGGAATTCATTAAACCAGTGACGGGGACACCATTTAATGCTGATACGCTCACCTCCTTTTCGAGTGCTTCCTTTTCCACTTTTGAGGGAAATGCCATTAGCACCAATGAACCGCCCGGAACGATTGATGTGACACGAACAGAAAGTGGTTTAGACGCGACTTACGACGTCCTGGGCAATGGTAAGTTTGCTGGAATTGTGATTACGAAAGGCTCTTTTGATGCAGATGGGAATTTCGAAGGTCCAACCTACGTGCTTCCTTCCACCACCGAAATAGGTGGGCAAGGCAATCCAAATCGGATTCGCGTTAAAATTGTAGATATTAATGGAAAAGAAGTTAAACAAGATTTGCTCTTGACAGGGACGATGCAAAATTTTGCGGTCGACTTCACCGATACCAATTCTGTTCCTGCCGGATTTGATCCAACGCAGATTGCTTACGTTCAGTTTGAACTTGATCAAAATTTAACTTCTACGAATGCAGCTCAAGGAAGCTTCAGCTTAGTCATTCCTGGTTTGCAACCCATTGTCGTTTTACCTTCTTCACCCCGTTCTGAGATGCGCCAAGGAATTTTCACCGAGCGCATTACCGTAAGGGCGTCTAGAAAAAGGATGTTATGGCTTTTGGCAGGCGGCTTTATTTTAGCAGGCCCTCTCAGAGTGTTGGCACGATCTGGGGAAAAAACCATCAAAGAGGATTCACATTGGCGTGTTTTGGGAGCAAGCGACACGGGACTCGCCCAAGAAGCCATTCAAGTAGGTAATGGCCGCTTTACAGAAATCAAAGTTCTTCATAAGGGTGATCAAATTTATTCTGTTAAAGGAAACGGTTTCCTGCGCGGCATGCTGCCGCTTGATTTTCCGGGACTTCCGAATGATCGACGCCTCGATTGGGGCACAAGTTTTGTTCTTCCTGGTTATTGGAGTGGGGATGGAGCGTATCATCATAATCCAAGAATTGTAAACGCTACCTTTGATATTGAAAACGGACTGGTTGTGATGAAAGGTGTTTTGAGGGATTTAAAAGGCAATTTCGAGGCTCATGATTTCCGTATTGTTTTACATCCGCCTGATCCAAATCAAGGTGCAGTGATGGAAGTTTCATTCACCCTAAAAGCTCTAAAGAACTTTCAAATTGACCCGACTCGATTGAGAAATCACGAAGGTTTTAAGATTGCTCAATTCAGTTCTATGAATATCGGGAGAGCTCATGATGCTGACTTTGCCACTTATGAAGATGAAGCAGGAAATCTTGCAAGATCTTCATTAAATAAAAGAAATCAGCTTGTGTTTAATAATCCTCGGTCATTGGGCAAAAAGGGTATCGTTTATTTTGCCAATGAACAACCTTCCGAAGGTCGCTATCGACCCACGACGTACCTTCGCTTTGCGGAAGATATGAATTCCTCTCAGTTTACGCCGCAGGGTTGGGTGGAGGCTTCAAATGATGTCAACGATGACAATGTTGGTGTCTGGATACATGCTGGCACTGCTAAGGGAGCTTATCGAAAAGATGAAACCATACTTCGAGCCCATTATTTCCTGGGCGTCATTCCGCCTGGAAAGGAATTTCTCGAAAAGCACATATCTCGTTCCGAGGTGCGCGACCTTGAAAATATTCCAGAACAAATATCAGCTGCGTCTTTGCCTCCGACCGCGGCAAGAGCCGAGGTGCGGAAAGTGACAGCAGAAGGTCCACGGTCAGAATTAAGGGAAGCGGTGCGTGGGGTTCAGGAACAAGTTTTAGCGACACAAATTCTTCCGAAATCGGCTGAGGAAGTTCAAGCGCTTGATCAATTTTTGGCAGAGAAGATTGCGGTATTAATCGAGCATCAAGACTTCATCGCTTCTCGGGTTCAGAAGTTGGACCGCGCTGGAGTTTTAGTGAGAGAATGGTCTGGTATTGAAACTCGAGAAGATTTGGAAGCAATTGCCGAACAGTTGCCCGTTAATGGCAGAGTGATTTTTGCAGTCGCTTCTCAAGAGGAGGCCAATCAAGCACGAGCGGTCAGATCCAAGCTTCGTCTTGATTTGAGAAATAGAGTGCAATTTAGAATCATGCCGCTTGCAAGCCTCGTTCATGAGACGATGAGAACTTATCAGTTCAAGCCGGAGACAGCCATGCAACTCGTGGCATCCGGGCTTGCTTTAGCCAATCGTCGGTACAGTGTTCCCATTAGCTTAGCAGGTGCGGAGCGTCTCAACCGAGTTCCATTGGTCATTATTACAGATCAGGCTATGAGCTATATTCCAGAAGTTACGATTACAGACAGCTGGCTTGACAGTATGGTCCAAGCTTGGGAGACCGAACAAGAGGCTCTCAAGTTACAACAACGATCTGCCTAATCCCCCATCGCCTATTTTTTCTTGCCACGGCCAGGTGGTGGGGGATTTCCCTTCTACGAAGCCATTAATTATTCAAGTTAATTTTCTTGGGTGAAGGCCGATACTTGAAGTATAATAACTGCCAACTTTATGACCGCTCAGGATAATAAACGTTCGATACAAAGCGTTCTGATTAATCGCCCGATGCAGCGCGAGTTTACCTTCGTGATGCTCGGGATTATGATGACCGCCGCCGTAGCAGTGGGAATGTTGATCAATTTTACCCTTGGCGGTTTTATGCAAGATGCCCCCGCCACTATTTCTAAAACAACCCTCGAGCGCATGGTTTACGACGCCAATTCTCAACTCGTGGTGACCTCGATTTTAGTTATTTTTTTAGCGGTTGTTGCCACGGGGCTCTTCGGAATTTTCTTCCTTCACCGGGTGGCTGGGCCAGTTTATCGAATGCGCCAGGTGTTAAAGCGAATGGGGAGCGGAGAAATTCCATCCGGCGAAGTTCATTTAAGGCGGCGCGACTTCTTTAAAGAAACGGCAGAAGAGCTCAACCGCGTGATCTCCCTTTTAAGAGAGTTTGACAGCACTGCTACCAAGATCTTGGATCAACTGCCCAAGGGATCGTTACCTTCCGACCTCACCTCCAAGTTAGAAGAAATCCACAAGATCGTTTCCGAACTTAAAAAAGCCTCAGGATAAGGGGTGAAATTAGGAGTTTCCGAGCCTTGACACTCTACTCCTAATTTGTTACAATTTTAACCCTAAATGAGGGCAGTCCTTATACTTATGAAAGTGGGCTGAAGTTGATGCCCGCTTTTTTGTTTTTAGGAGAATCTATGACTCAGGAACTTTTAAACACACTACAATATATCGAAAAGGAAAAGAGCATTAAGAAAGAAGTGCTTCTAGAAGCACTTCGCGCGGCTCTTCTTTCAGCTTGCCGAAAGACTTTCCCCAATTCCGAAGATTATGACGTTCAAATCAATCCTCGCACGGGAGATATTCAGCTGTTTGAAAAAGGAAAGGAAATCCAGAGCACCGATTTCGGACGAATCGCCGCACAAACAGCGAAACAAGTCATCATCCAAAAAATTCGAGAAGCCGAACGCGAATCCGTGTTTAACGAGTTTACTAGAAAAGAAGGTGATATTGCGACGGGTACAGTTCACTGGATGGACCAAAAACGCATCATTGTCGATTTTGGCAAAACCGAAGGCATCTTGCCGGCGAGAGAGCAATCTCCCAACGATCAATATCGGCAGGGTGACACGATCAAAATTTATGTCTTAGAAGTGAAAAAGACGGACCGCGGACCTGAAGTGATTGTCTCGCGTGCCCATGCTAATTTTGTGAAAAAGCTTTTTGAACTTGAAGTGCCTGAAATTCACGACGGAATTGTTGAGATTAAATCAGTGGCGCGCGAGGTCGGTTCGCGCACGAAAATCGCGGTCATTTCTCACGATGCGAAAGTGGATTGCGTTGGCTCATGTGTGGGGATGCGGGGTC
>JACOVU010000062.1 GCA_016177155.1 Candidatus Omnitrophota bacterium
CTGAAGAACGCGCAGGAGCTTAGGCTGCATAGTTTCCGGAATGTCGCTTATCTCGTCAAGAAAAAGCGTTCCCCCGTTTGCTCGTTCGAATCTTCCGATTTTTCGTTCCGTAGCACCCGTGAATGCCCCTTTCTCATGTCCAAACAGTTCGCTTGCCAGTAGAGTTTCGGTCAATGCCGCCATATGAACCATGATAAAAGGTTGGCTCGCACGAGGACTTTCAGAGTGAATTAAATGAGCGAATAGTTCTTTGCCCGTGCCGCTCTCTCCCTGAATTAAGACGCTTGAGTCTGAGTTTGCAATTTGTTTTGCCAAGGCGATGGACTGTTTAATGGTTTCAGATTCTCCGATGATTTTTCCAGATTCATGGCGCTCCTGAAGCAGCTCCTGTCTGAGACTAATATTTTCGTGTTCCAAGGCTTTTTGTCTAATCGCTTTTTTCAAAACCAGCTCGAGTTCATCAAAATTGATCGGTTTTGTTAAGTAATAGTAAGCCCCTGCTTTCATCGCTTGGACGGCGTTTTCAACCGTCCCATAAGCAGTGAACATAATTACAATGGTATCTGGTTTTATGCGTTTGATTTCATGCAAAAGAGTAAGGCCATCCATTTCCGGCATCTTGAGATCGGAAAGAATAATGTCTGGATTTTCAGCTTTAAGAAGTGTAAGAGCTTCTTTTCCATTGGCAGCTACTGAAACGTCATAATCCAAACCTTCTAAAAACTGCCCCAAACCCTCACGGGTGTTCTTTTCATCTTCGACGACAAGAATGGACGAGCCCGGACTCATGACGACACCTTTTTGGGAGGTTCTGGAAGGCTTAACTTTTCAGTCCGGATGGGAAGAATGCAAGAAAAAGTAGTTCCTACGTTTGGTTTGCTAGTCACTTCGATGCGTCCGCCGTGTTCTCGAATGATTTGATAAACAATCATCAACCCGAGGCCGCTTCCCTCCTCTTTGGTGGTGTAGTATGCGTCAAAAATTTTTGGAAGCTTGTCATCGGGAATGCCAATTCCTGAGTCTTGAAAATGAACCAGGCAAAGTTTTCCTTTAGTTTTGGTTCGGATCTCGAGCGTTCCGCCTTTTGGCATAGCATGAATTGCATTTTTGATGATGTTGACAAAAACCTGATAGAGACGCTCCGAGTCTAGAAGAAAAGCTTGCATTTGGCCGTCCAAGTTTTTGATGACACGTATTTTTGCTTCTTTTAATTCAGGCTTTAGAAGCTCAAGCGTTTTTAAGACGAGATCGTTGACTTGGGTTAATTCAAATTTGAGGGGTTTTCGCCGGGTTGCCCTCAGGAAATTTCGAACGATTTGATCGAGCCGTTTTGTTTCGCCTTTCATTACTTGAACTGTTTTTTCGATTTTTCTTTTCTCCTGCACCGGAAGTTTAGCAATCGTTTTGTCTAGCAAACCTAGGTGGATAATCAATGAGTTTAATGGGTTTCCAATTTCATGAGCGATTCCAGACGCTAGTGCAAGCATGGTCTCCCAATTTTCGATTTTAAATTGTTCCCGTATGTTTGTTTCAACTTGGGTCACATTGGTTACCGTCAAGATGAATAAAGATGGCGTTTTTTTCTTTTCAAAAACAAGATTGATCTTAAGCACCATGGGTCGAGGAAGCAGGGTTTCAAATTCCTCCTGAAAAAGCTCTCGTTTTTCATCAATCGTATCAGAAATGAAATTTGCTAATGCCGTATCTGAAATCATTTCCGATAGGACACCGCTTCGTTTGCCAACTTCAGAAATGTTGAATAATTGTTCCATGCGTTTATTGAGGAATAAAACTTCTTTTTTGGGAGTTAATACCATAACGCCTTCTAAAACTTGGTCAAGCAGTGCGCCGAAAAACTTCGTTTCTTCAACGAGCCTAAGAACATAAGTTTCAAGGCTTTTTTTATCAATTCGTTCGAGACGCGTTGTAATTCGATCTAAAAATTCAGTTGTAGGCATAAGCTATTTTGATGTTTTGCTGATCTTTTTTCCTTTTACAGTTGCGATAAACTGTTCCAAAAGATTGAAGTCTTTAATCCCGGGGCTTTTTTCGACCCCGCTTGCAACGTCGACTGCATAAGGTTTTACTTTCTTGATTGCTTCCTCTACATTCTGGATGGTAAGCCCCCCTGCCAGAAACAGTTTTTCGTGCACATAGGGTTTATCTTCGATGATGGACCAATCGAAAGATTTTCCAGAACCTCCCAACTGATCTCGTGAATAAGTATCGAAAAGGAAACCGCTCACGTCGTATTCTCCAATTCGTTTCAGGCTCATGGCATCTTTAATCCTAAATGTTTTTATGACGCGAAAGTTTTTTTCCATAAGGTATTGGCAGTACCGTGATGTTTCATCCCCGTGGATTTGAAGCCATTTAAGCCCAAGTTCCTTTGCGACGCTTTCAACTTCTTCCTTAGGTTGGTTAGCGAAAACTCCGACGAACTGATCGAATGCACCAACCGCGTCCATGATTTCTTTGGCTTGATTGATTGTAATTTTCCTTTTGCTCTCGCAAAAAATAAACCCCAAGTAATCTGCACCAAGTTCTTTAGCGTGGATGGCATCTTGAGCATTTGTGTTTCCACAGATCTTTACTTTTGGCATTAGTTGACCTTTGTCTTCTGTCCGGAAAGTTCCAAAATCTTTTCTTTTACATTTTGTGATTTCATTAAAGCTGTTCCAACGAGAAAGCAATGCGCCCCAAGGGACTGAAAGTGTTGAATCTCCTCAGGTGTTTCAATGCCACTTTCGATGACTGCGATTGTATTTTTGGGAATAAATCGGATCAACTGTTCTGAGACAGCCAAGTCAATTTCTAAAGTAGTTAAGTTTCGATTATTAATTCCGATGACCTGTACCCCTACTTCAAGCGCTCGATTCAGTTCTTCTTTTGTATGCACTTCAACCAATACTTCCAAGTTGAGCTTTCTTGCAATCTCAAGGAGTTCTTGCAACTGTTCTTTTGAAACGAGCATCGCGATAATCAGGAAGGCGTCTGCACCCAGGACGCGGGTTTCGTATACTTGATAAGGATCAAAAATAAAGTCTTTTCTGAGCAGGGGAATGCTTGTGAGGGGTCTAATTTCAGCAAGCGTTTGGGGATTGCCTTGAAAGTAGCGTTTTTCGGTTAATACCGAAATAGCGCTCGCCCCTGCAAGCTCAAATACCTGAGCCAACGTCTTTGGCTCAAAAGGATTTCGCAAGAGGCCTTCTGAAGGCGATGCTTTTTTTAACTCACAAATGAGATGAAGCTTTCTATCTCCAGTTAATGCTCTTTGAAGGGAACGGATTTTCCCCTGCTCTCTTTCCGCCATTTGTTGAAGCGCAGGAAGCGAAAATCTGGACTTAAGTTCTACCACTTCCTGACGTTTGTGTTCTAAAATATCGTTAAGCACCATGGCTCATCCTGATCAAGTTTTTAAGCACTTGATAAGCATTGCCAGAATCAATTGATTTCCTGGCTTCCCGAAGTCCTTCTCGCAAATTTTTGACCTTTCCGCTTACATAAAGGATTGCAGCGGCATTGAGGAGCACGACATCGAACTTTGCCCCCCTCTCTTTTCCAGTGAGGATGGCCAAAGCAATTTCGCAATTGTCTTTTGAACTGCCCCCTTTTAGCTCACTTCGCCTGCTTTGTTTCAGGCCAAGTGAGCTTGGCGAAATCAAATATCTTTTTAGAATACCTTTCTTAAGCTCGATGACAAACGTTTTGTCAGTTGTTGTCAGTTCGTCTAATCCATCGTTACTTATAACCACCATCAGGTGTTGATAATTCAGCTTACGTCCGGCTTGGACGACAGTCTCGGCTAATTGCTTTTTAAACACACCGATTACCTGTGAACGAGGATTGAGCGGGTTCACGAGAGGGCCTATGAGGTTAAAAATTGTTCTCATTTTCTTTTTGGAAAGTTCCATTCGAAGGGGCTGTACGTTCGTGAATAGAGAGTGATAAAGTGGCGCATGGAAATACCCTATTCCGCAGGTTTTTAACGCCAGGAACATGCGCTTTGGTGAAGCATTAATTTTAACGCCGAGCGCTTCAAGTAAATCTGCGCTTCCACACTGTGAAGTAACACCTCGATTGCCATGCTTCGCCACATGCGCGCCAGCCCCCGCTGCGACGATACAAGAAATTGTAGAAATATTAAAGGTATGAGATTGATCTCCTCCTGTTCCACATCCATCCACCAAATAGGAAATTCGATTTTTTTGTTTTTGGTGTTCCATCGTTTTTATGGTTCGAATAAGCCCCGCCAATTCATTGGGATGTTCTCCCTTCTTTTGCAGGAGGACTAGAATCAGTTTCTTGAATATCTTATCCATTCTCTTTTCGCTGAAAAGCAAACGGAATATGGTTTCTGCCTGAGTTAGGGTTAGGTGTTGTCCGATCAAGAGTTGGTCTATCAGTTTCACCGTTTTTTGACCTCAAGAAAGTTTTTAAGAACTTTCTTTCCTTCCAGCGTCAAAATAGACTCGGGATGAAATTGAACACCAAACGTTGGATGCGTTTTGTGACGGACGCCCATAATTTCCTTATCCTTCGTCCAAGCAGTAAGTTCGAGAACAGAAGGCAAGGATTTGGTTTCAATTAAGAGCGAATGGTAGCGGGTTGCCGTGAATGGGTTTTCAATTCCCCGAAAAATCCATTTTTTGTTGTGGTAAATTTCCGACACCTTCCCGTGCATGATTTTTTTCGCGCGAACGATTTTCCCGCCAAATACTTGACCAATGCACTGATGGCCAAGGCAGACGCCTAAAATGGGAATCGTTCCGCTGAATTCTCGGATGAGGTCATTGGAAATGCTCGCCTCGTCAGGTGTTCCAGGTCCAGGTGAAATCACGATTTTTTTTGGTTTGAGCTTGTGAATCGCGCGGAGCGTGATTTTATCGTTTCGGTAAACAACCACCCTCGCTCCTAGTTCGCTCAAATATTGAACTAGGTTATAGGTAAAAGAATCATAGTTATCGATCATGAGGATCATAATGAGTCGACACCCCAGGTTTTTTGGACAGCCTTAAGCAATGCTTTTGCTTTATTAATCGTTTCGTTAAATTCTTTTGCTGGATGAGAATCATTTACAATTCCTGCGCCTGCTTGAACGGAGGCTTGATTGCGGTCTATGATGATGGTCCGAATCGTAATGCACATATCCATATCACCATTTAAGCTAAAATAACCGAGCGATCCTGCATACGGCCCACGTTTTTCTGGTTCTAATTCATCGATGATTTGCATGGCTCTGATTTTTGGCGCTCCTGCCACCGTTCCTGCCGGAAAAGAAGCACGGAGGAGGTCAAAAGCGTTTTTACCAGGCTTGAGCGTTGCTTGAATGTCACTTACGAGGTGCATCACGTGAGAATAGCGCTCTACCCTTGCAAAATTCTCTACTCGTACACTTTTGGTATCACAAACACGCCCCAAGTCGTTTCTTCCTAAATCGACTAGCATCAGATGTTCAGCCATTTCTTTTTTGGAAGACTTTAACGACGTTTCATAAGCTAAGTCTTCCCGTTCATCTTTTCCGCGGGGGCGAGTTCCTGCAATGGGCCTGATTTCGGCTGTACGCCCCGTTTTCTTTGCAAGCATTTCGGGAGAAGACCCAACCAGAGCAAGATGCTTATGTCGAAAATAAAACATATAAGGAGACGGGTTTAATGACCTTAAAGCACGGTAGAGTTTGAAATCATCTGGAATAGGTCCTAGATCAAACCGCTGAGAAAGTACGATTTGGATGCAATCACCGGCCCGAATATGTTCTTTTGCTTTGCGAACCATAGCCTCAAAACGGTCTCGACCAATACGAGAGCGAAGTTCAATTTTAACCGGACGTTTTTTTGATTTTTTGCCCCCGCCACGGACAGCTCGTTTAAGTCCCACTAACATTCTATCGATCTCCCGAATTGCTTTTCGATAAGCTAATGTTAGCGATCCATTGATGATTGCTAGATGAATTAATTTGAGTTCATGTTTGATGTGATCAAAAGCAATTAAGTTAGTAGGAAAGAAGAGAACGGCGTCCGGGAGGTTTAAGCCCTTTTTATTTCTGAGTTTGATATCTTCAAACTGTTCCACCAGTTCATAGCCGATATACCCGACCACCCCGCCCACAAGCGGAGGCAGAGTTACATTTGAAGCTAGTTTGTATTCCTTAAGTAGTCGATGGATTTGATCCAGGAGTTTGATATCGATACGTTTTTTTGTGCCATCCTGCGTGAACTGACAGTGATTTCTGTGATATTCCAAGATGAAATGCGGATTCATTCCGATCAGCGAAAAACGTCCAAGCCGTTCTTCTAGTTCTACCGACTCAAGTAAAAAAGCATGCGGTTTTTTGTGCCCGAGTTTCAGAAATACGGAGACCGGCGTTTCAAGATCTGCAGGCAAGTCCCGAAAGACGGGCACTACGTTTCCGAGCTTGGCACATTTCAGAAATTCTTCGTAAGAGGGTTTAATATTCATTTAGTAAACCTTGTTGGGATCGAACACCTTTTTTTGGGTGATGCGTTTTACATTCCCCTTTTGATCCAACCGGTGAACGAAACAGGTTCGGTAACCCAGGTGGCAAGCCCCGCCCACTTGCTCCACTTTAACGAGCAGAGTGTCACGATCGCAATCGGTCGTGATTTCTTTAATTTTTTGGATGTGGCCAGACGTTTCACCTTTGATCCAATACGTATTTCTAGACCGCGAGTAAAAACAAGTTTTTCCAATCTTAAGCATCCTTTTGATCGCTTCGCGGTTGACATAAGCGAGCATGAGCACCTCGCCTGTCTTTCGATCTTGGATGATGGCTGGCATCAAGCCATTTTGGTCTAATTTGAATTTAATCATAGTTACTCCTAAAGTCTTACAGGAACTCCTTTCCATTTCAGATATTGCTTCACTTGGCTGACCGTGTATTCACCAAAATGAAAAATGGAAGCAGCAAGCACCGCGCTCGCTTGCCCTTTCGTGCAAGCGTCATAAAAGTGTTCCAGTGAACCTGCGCCGCCAGAAGCGATGATAGGTACTTCAACTGCTTTTGCAACTTGGGCTGTCAGCGTAAGGTCATAACCATTCTTTGTTCCATCGCAATCCATACTGGTTAAAAGAATTTCCCCCGCCCCTAGCTTGGTGACCTGCTTGGCCCATCGGACCACATCCCAAGACGTTCGCTTTCGTCCGCCATGAGTGTAGACGCTCCACCGATTCGCACCAGACCGTTTGGCATCAATAGCAACCACAATACATTGATTTCCAAATCGTTTGCTTGCCTGCCGTACCAGTTCGGGATGTTCTACCGCAGCGGTATTCAGCGATACCTTGTCGCAGCCTGCTTTAAGCAGGTCTCGAATGTCATCAATCGTGCGAATCCCACCCCCAACGGTAAAGGGGATATATACGGATTCTGCCACCCTTTTTACCACCTCACGCATGATGGGACGCGCCTCGTGCGAAGCGGTAATATCCAAAAAAACAAGTTCATCAGCCCCTGCGCGGTCATATGCTTTAGCACAGGCCACAGGATCCCCTGCATCCCGCAGGTTGACAAACTTAACACCTTTTACGACGCGTCCTTGATTTACATCCAAACAAGGGATAATCCGTCGTGTCAGCATGAGCTAGAGGTCTTTATCGTTGACTAAGTTTTCCTGCACGGCATCTACAATCGCTCGGGCGTAAGCGCGAAGATGGGCGAGTAACGCCAAAACTAGAAACGCTAGAAATACAAACGTCCATTGGGGAAAACTCAGATAACGTGCAAAAAAGCTTTCAAATCGCCAAGTGAGCATCATTCCGATTGCGAAAATTGCAAAAAAGATCCAGCCAACAACGGCACGGCCTTGGTAGAACGATTGCGCACGCTGATACCAAGATCGATTTCTGATCTTAATATTACGAAGGACATCCCGCAAAAGCAGGCTTCGGATTGCAAGTCCTACCAAAATCGCAATGAGTCCAATGACAGACCACGACCACTCTCTGCCTGTTTCGATTGCTCGGATCGTTTCGCTGATCATGTTGCAAGTCCCTGAACAAAATCAATTGCCTCTTTGAGGGAAAACCGCTGTTCGTAAAGCGCTTTCCCAATGACGACGCCTTCAAGATTTTTTGCACCCAGGTCGTAAAGACATTTCAAATCCTCTAGTTTGGAAACACCGCCAGAGGCAATCACCTTCATTTGAGTTTTAGAAACTAGTGTTTTGAGAAGCTCGACATTTGGTCCGGTCAACGTCCCGTCGCGTGTGATGTCGGTGCAAATGACTGTATGCACGCCAATTTGCTCAAGCTCCTTACAGAAAGGCTCTGGCTTTTTTGAGGTTTTTCCTTTTTTCCAGCCATGGGTCTGAATGATCCCTTCTCGCATGTCAATGCTAATGGCGATTCGTTCCTTAAAAACTTGTACGAGCTTTTTAATGAGTTCAGTGTCAAAAGCTTTTGTACCGAGCACAACTCGCCAGACTCCTGCATCCAGAACTTCCCGAACCGCTTCAAAAGTTCGAAGACCGCCGCCAAATTGAACAGGAACTTGGGCAACCTTTAAAATATTTTTGAGAGACCCTAAGTTCTTGCGCGCTCCTTCAAGTGCTCCATCCAGATCGACCACATGGACGAGTTTCGCCCCTTCCTTTTGCCATTTTTGCATCACGTCTGCCGGAGATGCTGAGTAGACAGTTTCTCGGTCAAAAGCTCCTTTTGTGAGCCTGACCACTTTTCCCTCTTTTAAATCGATTGCGGGAATGACCAACATGGCTAAAGTTTAATAAAGTTTTTCAAAATTTGAAGTCCTTGTGCTTGACTTTTTTCTGGATGAAACTGAACTGCGTACAAGTGATCCAATGCCAAAACTGACGGGAAAGAAACCCCATAGCGGGTTTTACTTACCATCAAACGGTGGTCCTTGGGTTTTGCATAATACGAATGAACAAAATAGAAATAACTTTCGTTCTTGATTCCTGAAAGAAGCGGATTCGGTTTCACCTTTTCAACCTTATTCCAACCCATGTGTGGAATTCTTAAGTTCTTGCGTTTGTTTCTAGGGAATCGTACAACACTCCCCTTCCACAAGCCAAGTCCCTTTACCTTTGGACTTTCTTCACTTCGTTCAAAAAAAAGTTGAAGACCAAGACAGATTCCAAGAGTCATTTTTCGTTCAGCTTGAGCTTTGCGAATGACTGAAATCAATCCCCGTTTCCTTAATTCACGCATTCCGTCACCAAAAGCTCCCACGCCTGGAAGAATCAGCTTTGAGGCGCAGCTAAGTTTTTTGGGATTGCTTCCGACATAGACACGGCCACCCAGGCATTCAATGGCTTTGCTGACACTGCGCAGGTTTCCCATGCCATAGTCGATAATTCCAATCAAACTGGATTTTTTCATATGTTGCAAATCTAAAGAGCCCCTTTAATAGAGGGAATTCCTTTTACGCGTGGGTCTTTCGCAGTCGCCATGTCGAGTGCTTTCGCAAGTGCCTTAAACATAGCCTCGATAATGTGATGCGAATCTTCCCCATTTTCAACCTCAACGATCAAATTAATTCCAGCATGCTGCGTAAAAGCACGCAAAAATTCGGAGGCGTCATGAAAGGAATAAGTTTCAAGCCGAGAAAATTTAACCCCTTTGCCCTTGAGGATAATTAAGGAGGGACGACCCGAGATGTCAAGACTTGCCCGCACAAGAGCTTCATCCATTGGAACACTGAAGAAGCCGAATCTTCTAATCCCCTCTTTCCTGCCAAGCGCTTTTGCAAATGCTTGGCCCAACACAATCCCGACGTCTTCGTTTGTGTGGTGGATATCTACTTCAAGATCACCTTTGGCGGTGACCTTGAGATCAAAGAGGCCATGTTTAGCAAGACTTTTGAGCATGTGGTCGAGAAAGGGCAAACCGGTTTTGATTTGAGCATTGCCTTTTCCATCGATATCAAGTGACAATCGGATTTGTGTTTCTTGGGTATTGCGAGCCACAATCGCTATACGCTTATTGCGAGCCATCGGTTTTTTCCTTTCCTTCTAAGGGTTTTGCGGTTGAATCAATGAAACGTGATTCGAGTGAAATTCGGTGTAAAATCAAACCTTCCATTTCAGTCAGTTTTCGAACAGGTTCGCGCACTTTACTGAGCGCTTCCCTGGTATAGCTAATGACTTGCGTTCCTTTCACAAAGGATGCTGCACTCAAGGGCGAAAAGTATCGGGCTGTCCCACTGGTCGGAAGCACGTGGCTTGGTCCAGCAATATAATCGCCAATGACTGCTGGCGAGTAAGGCCCAAGGAAAATAGCGCCCGCGTGAGTAATGTATTTCAGACACTTCTCCGGGTCTTCTGTCATAATTTCTAAATGTTCAGGGGCAAGTTCATTGATTGCCTCATAACCTTCTTGCAGGTTTTTGACTACGATAATTGTGCCGCTGTCTACGCGCTTTCGGATAAGCTCGGTCAATTTCTTTGAATTGGTGACCAAGAAGGAAGATCCCCCAAAATGTTCCGCCTGGGCCAAGAGATCACAAGTGACATAATTTGGATCTGCAGTAGCGTCCGCCAGGATCGCCACCTCGCTAGGTCCTGCTACCATGTCGATATCGACAAAGCCATACACTTGACGTTTTGCTTCGGTAACATATTGATTGCCAGGACCGACAATTTTGTCCACTTTAGGTACGGTTCGCGTCCCAAATGCTAAAGCGGCAATTGCTTGCGCACCTCCTGCACGGAAAATTTTCTTGACTCCTAAGAGATCCGCTACGACTAGGATGTGCGGATCGATATCGCCGGTTTCATGGTTCGGTGGAGTTGTAATCACAATTTCCTTCACTCCAGCAACCGTGGCAGGGATGACGGTCATATAAACCGTTGAAACCAGCGGCGCTGTTCCGCCAGGAATGTAAATTCCAATCCGCTCGATCGGGTGATATTGCTTGCCCAAGTAAATTCCATCTTTTCCTTTGATGGAAAAGGATTTTTTAAGTTCCGCTTTGTAGTAAGTAGTAACGTTATCTCGAATTTGCTTGAGAAGCGGCACAAATTCGAAACGGATTTTTTCGTAAGCTCGGTTGATATCGCCTTGTGTCACAACCAGACGTTTTAGTGCAAGGTTAATTCCGTCGAATTCACGCGTGAATCGAATGAGAGCACTATCGCCTCGCGTTTTCACTTCTTGGAGAATTCGGTTCACCTTTTTGAATAAATCTTTGTCAACCTCATAACCGGAAGGTCGATTGAGACGTTTGAGTGCTTGTTTATCCCAGTGGATGATTTGCATTAGATTCCTACCGTTTTGCGAATGAGTTTCGCTATCGATTCAATCGCTTTTTCAATTCCCTGCTCGTTTCGTCCACCGCCTTGTGCAAGGTCTTTCCTACCCCCGGCACTGCCTTCTAGACATTCAGCCGCTTTCTGTGCCATTTCTTTCGCGTCCAGTTTTGAAGTAGCGAGGTCTTTTGAAAGCGCAACAATCATGCTAATTTTTGCATCCTTGCTGGAAAACAGAGCAATGACACTCTGTTTCATTTTATTTCGAACCTGATCTACAAAATGTCTCAAAAATTCAATTCCTTCCCCTGGAATGTTCTGAGCAATCAAGTGGATATCCCCGATGGTCTGAGCAGAACGAATGAGCTCATCAGAATCGATAGTTGTTTTGGTCAAGTTGCTATTTGAACGTTCCAGTTCCCGCATCTTTTTTTGGAGTTTTTCAACCCGATCCACGACTTGGTCTGAACTCACCTTGAGCGTTAGAGAAAGCTGATCCATCGTTTCTTGAAGCCTGCGTAGATATTGAATGATATTCATTCCGGTTAGGGCTTCAATCCGTCGAGTGCCGCTCCCAATAGACGTTTCGCTCGTGATGACAAAAGCACCGATTTCTCCTGTTTGATGACAATGTGTTCCTCCGCAAAGTTCTTTGCTTCGCCCCGGAACTTCAATAACGCGTACTTCGTTGCCATACTTATCGCCAAAAAATGCAAGTACTCCACCTCGCATTGCTGTGTCATAGCTTTGGCGCTTAACCTCTACAGGCGCCGCTTCAAGAACTGCTTGATTGACCCAATCTTCTACTCTTTTGATTTCTTCTCGGGTTAAAGCTTCCCCGTGGGTAAAATCAAAACGAAGCTTTTCCGCGTTGACGAGCGAACCTACTTGACGGATGTGTGTTCCGATAACCGCACGCAAAGCTGCTTGCAGCAAATGCGTTGCAGTGTGATTTCTTTTGGTGGCTTCCCGATGATCTTTACTTACGATCGCACGGCAGGAATCGCCAACATTGACTTTTCCTTTCAGTAATTTGCCGTAGTGGATAGTAACGCGTTCTTTCTTTTGGGTATCTTGGACCAAAAATTCGAAAGCGTTCCCCTTGAGCATTCCGATATCACCTACCTGTCCGCCACCTTCTGGATAAAAGGGGGTTTCCTGAAGAACAATTGCTCCTTTTTCTCCTGAGAAGTTTGTCCAAATAACCTTCCCTTCCGCTTCCATTGTTTGATATCCTAAAAATCGAGTTTCGGATAGTTTGGCCAGATCTTGATTGATATCAGAGACAGCAAAAATGGTGTCTGCAAGTTTGCTCGAAGCTTTGGCTCGCTTTCTCTGCTCTTCAAACAGCTTTTGAAAGCCTTTTTCATCCAACGTAAATCCTGATTTTTTTGCAATGATGCGAGTCAGTTCATCTGGAAATCCATAGGTGTCGTAAAGTTCAAAAACGATTTCCGCTGGCACTTCTTTTTTTCCTTTCAGGTGACGGAGTCGATCTTCAATAATTCTAAGACCGGTTTCAAGTGTATTGAGAAATCTTTCTTCCTCTGCTTCAAGCGTCCTCTGCACACTGTTCTGGGCTTCTGCGAGTTCTGGGTAAGCATCTCTCATTGTTTTGACAACGGTTGGAACAACTTGGTAAAGAAACGGGTTCTCAATTCGCTTATCGGAAGCATTGTTCGATACATTCAATAGTTCATGAGCATGCCAAAGTGCTCTCCGAATCAACTTTCGGATGACATAACCTCTTCCCTCATTTGCTGGAATCGCACCGTCTGTTACTGCAAACACAATCGCGCGAACATGGTCACTCATTGCGTAAAGAGAGTTCATGGAAGGGATTATAGCCTTTTCACTAAAACCTAAAGCGAGCCTTAAGTCGCGATGGATCAACTCAAAAATATCCGTTTCAAAATTATTCTGTTTCCCTTGCATGAGGCACGCAAGACGTTCGAGTCCCATGCCCGTATCAATATTTTTTGATTTGAGCGGAACTAGCTTGCCCCCCTTTTCACGTTCAAATTGGGTAAAGACGAGATTCCAAACCTCTGCGTAACGTCCTGAGTCATCGTCAGCCCAAAACTTTTTTGTTGCGCCTGGATAATGTTCCCCTTGGTCAAAATAGATTTCAGAACAAGGTCCGCAAGGGCCATCCGGCCCCAGCTTGGGAGCATTGGACGGCCAAAAATTAGACTTATCGTCAAGGTGCGCAATCAGTTTCTCAGGAACTCCTATTTTTTTGACCCAAATAGCGAGCGCTTCATGATCTTTCTCATGGACGCTCACAAAAAGCCGCTCGCGTGGGATTCCAAGCTCTTTCGTGAAAAATTCCCAAGCCCAAGCAATTGCCTCTTCCTTGAAATAATCACCGAACGAAAAATTTCCAAGCATTTCGAAAAAGGAATGATGATAAGGTGTTTTTCCAACTTGATCGAGATCACCTGTTCTCAAACATTTTTGAACCGAGGCAGCACGCTTTAGATCAGTTCGCAAACCAAGAAAGTAATCTTTGAACTGATTCATTCCTGCCCCAGTGAAAAGGAGTGTCGGGTCATTTCGAGGAATGAGCGAGTCGCTTTTAATGACAGCATGCCCCCTTGCTTTGAAAAAATCGAGAAATCGTTTTCTAAGTTCAGCACTTTTCATGATGATAAGCTTCTAATTCTGTGACGAGTTCACGCGCTAATTCGAATCCAAAACCACGCCCGAGCAAATAATCGTAAAGCCTCTTTTTTCTTTTTTCCGATGTCACTTTCTGAAGTTTTTCCCATCTGAGCTGGGCCAGCTCCCTGGCAATTTCCTTTTCCGTAGCTTCGGGGTACTGTTTTAGCGCTTCTTCAATCCTTGCTTCTGCCACTCCTTTTTTCTTAAGCTCAACAAAAATTCTTCGCTTCCCATACCGTTTGGAGTGAATTCCCCATTGAACGGTTTCCTCGACTAGTTTTGCGTCGTTTACAATTCCCTTTGCACGAAGGGCCTTAAAAATTTCATCGATGACCTCTTTTAAATATCCTTTTTCCTCAAGTTTTCGCTTGAGTTCTGACTCGCTTTTCCGGCTGATGGTTAAAAGGCGGACGACATAAAGATACCCCTGCTTGAATTGTGGGTGGTCCGTCGCTCTTTGAGCCATAAAGAAAAATACGGCGGTATCATTGGTCCGCCGTATCCGATACCTGCCTGGGCAGGTGTGTATCTTAAAGAAGACGTTTTTGTTATTCGTCAGAATCAGGAGCGGCTGCAGAATCTTCACCGCCGGTTGAATGAGCACCTACAGCAGCTCCTGTTAGGAGTTTTTCTTTTACTTTATTTTCAATCTCATCTAGGAGTTGTGGATTGTCCTTCAGGAAAAATCGAACTGCTTCACGCCCTTGACCAATTTTTTCTTTGTTGTAGGCAAGCCAAGAACCTGCTTTTTCCAAGATTCCGTGATTGATCGCAAGGTCAATAACGCTCGATGAACGCGAAATTCCTTCATCGAACATGATGTCAAACTCAGCCGTTTTGAAGGGGGCGGCACATTTATTTTTCACCACTTTTATTTTGACACGGTTGCCAACGACTTCTTCACCTTTCTTGATTGAACCGATCCTTCGGATATCAAAACGCATGGACGCATAAAATTTGAGCGCTTTCCCGCCGGGAGTTGTTTCTGGATTTCCAAACATGACGCCGATCTTTTGCCGGAGTTGATTAATGAAGATGATGCACGTTTTTGAGCGGTTCGTGATCGCAGTTAATTTTCTAAGCGCTTGAGACATGAGCCGCGCTTGAAGTCCCATTTGAGCATCACCCATTTCACCTTCAATTTCAGCACGCGGAGTAAGCGCCGCAACTGAATCGACAACGATTAAGTCGAGCGCATTGGAACGAACGAGCATCTCTACAATTTGGAGTGCTTGTTCTCCAGAATCAGGTTGCGAAATGAGTATGTCTTCAAGTTTGACGCCCAGCTTTCGAGCATAAGTGGGGTCTAAAGCATGTTCCGCGTCGATAAAAGCAGCAATCCCCCCCTTTTTTTGTGCCTGCGCCGCAATGCTAAGAGTTAATGTGGTTTTTCCGCTTCCTTCAGGACCGAAAATTTCTACGATGCGCCCCCTCGGAACGCCACCTACTCCCGTGGCAATATCAAGAGTTAACGCGCCAGTAGGCAGTGCAGCAATGTCACCAAAGCTTTCCTGATTGAGAGTCATAATCGCGCCCTTCCCAAATTGCTTTTCAATTTGCTGAAGTGTGAGCTCGAGCGCTTTCTGTTTTTCTTTGGAAATTTGTTGTGTATCTTTTTGTCCCTTTTCAGTCTCAGTTCTTTTCTTGGCTGACATTGCGCACTCCTTTTTCTAAGGTGTTTAATTATACAGACTTAGAATGATTCTGTAAAGTTAAAATTGAGCCTATTACCAATTAATTAGCTTCTTCTGCAAGTTTTTTCTCACAAATATTTACGCCGCGCTTAAGTTCGGGGAGAAGGTCCAAACCAAGCATGATTCCTTTCTTGGTCGGCAGCATTTCATTCCCGTCCTTGGGTTTAAAGAAAATGCGTAAGTCTATATATCTACGTTGTTTATATTCGCGAAGTGTCATATGAACAGATTCATTCTTCCCACGTCCAAAGTGATAGAGCATCTCGTCTTTCATAAAAACCTCTGGGTTGTGTGGGAAGGAAGGATAAATTTTAATTAAATTGACATTGATTTTTTATCATATGAAAAGAAGCATGTCAAGAAAAATTATTCGTTTGTTTTTAGAGTTTTAAAACAGGAGTGTTAAGAA
>JACOVU010000074.1 GCA_016177155.1 Candidatus Omnitrophota bacterium
AGAAGCTTTCTGAACTTGAAAAACGGTTTTCCAAATTAAGCTCGCGGACTCCAACCTTGAGCGATGCCTTGAATCATGAAATCAATCTGACCAGGCAACTCAGGGATTCCATTGTTGGCGAAATTTCCTTTTTAGAGAGTTCCTTGAAAAGTACTCAACCTTGAGAGTATTGATTTGATGAACCCCGTTAGAAACACACGTTTAATTCTATGAGGCCTAGAATCTTATCGTTAAATTATTGTTTGAACTTCGTTTCTAACGGGGTGAAACGGATGTTTCGGTTCGTATCGGTTGCCTGCCTCTTTGTGATCGTAGGCTGTGGCTACACTCAGGAAGCTCAAATTCCAGGTGGTGTCAAAACGATTGCGATCCGTACCTTTAAAAGTGAAATTCCTCCTCAGGAACAATATGCTTACCGTCCAGGCCTTGAAATTGAATTGACCAACGCTCTGATTGATCGGTTTATTTTCGATGGCAATTTAAAAGTAGTGGATGAAAAGAGAGCAGAGGCGATCCTCGAAGGTTCGATTATCTCCTTCGAGCAGGAAGGTCTTAGGTTTGACCGTTTGGAAAGCGTTGAAGAGTATCGTTTGTTTCTTGTCGTTAAGTTTAAACTGATCGATCGCCGCACCAACAAAGTTTTAATTGAAGAGCCCAATTTCTCAGGCCGCGCTGAATTTTTCGTCAATCGAAATCCTTCAAATAATCGAATTACTTCCGCCAACACTGCCACCTTTGATTTAGCAAAAAGCTTGGTGAACCGGATCGTCGAAGAGTGGTAAGCCCCGTTAGAGATAAGTTAACATGTTTTATTCACCTGATAAAAGGCAATCAAGGTCATCATGCGATATCAGTTTTACTACTCCTTACGTCCCGTTAGAAAAACCTTTCTAACGGGACTATCTCTAACGGGGTAAACTTAAGCCGGAAATTTTTATGGCTGCTAAAAAACCCTTTCTGTTCTTGGTGACGGGTGAAGACTTTCTAAGACGTACCAAGATCGAAGCTTTGATCGATCAGCTCATTCCTCGCGAGCTCCGTTCTACCAATTTAACCCATGTTTATGCAGATGATTTAGATTGGCCGTCTCTTCTTACCCAGGCTTCCACACCTTCCTTAATGGGAGGAGTCCAAGTGTTTTGGATTCGGGAAGCAAAAGAAATCAAAAAGTCTGAGATAAAACCGTTTGAAGAATACTGTGCCCGTCCAGTGCCTGAATGTTATTTTGTTTTTGAGGCAGAGGAAATTTCAGAAACGCACCCGATCACAAAGTTAACGGTACGGTTTGGAAAGCGCGTTCATTTAGGCAGTCAAGATAAGGAAGAGGGATTTAATATGCTTCGAGCAAAGTTGAAGCGTCATGGAAAAGTGTTAACGCCCGATGCTTGGACCGCACTCGAAGAACGATTGGGTGCAGCCCCAGCGCTCATGAGTATGGTGCTTGACCAACTGATGCTTTATTCGGATCAATCTACCATTGATGAAAAACAGGTTGAGGTGCTCGCAAGCGAATTCTTGCGTTATGAGCCTTTCGATTTAACCGAAGCGCTTGCCGAAAAAGACATTGATCGAGCACTTAAAATTTTCCACTTTTTTTATGACCTGACGGGTGATATGACAACGATGGTTGGGTTGATTCATTGGCAGCTGAAGCGTCTTTGGCAGGCGAAGCGGATGCTCGCGCGCGGAGCGCGCTCTGATGAAATTGGCCGTGCGCTTAGAATTCCTCCCTTTAGGCTTCATCCCTTTCTCGCACAGACAAAACGTTTTGAGCAGGCCAATCTTGAACAACTTCTCGAATCTCTCTGGCAACTCGATTGGGGATCTAAAAAAGGAGCGAGTGAGGAAACGGTCGCCATGGAAATGTTTCTTGCGACAGTAGGGGCGGGGTGACCCCACCCCCTACGAATCTCTATTTTTGTTTAGCGAGAAGCCTTCCAATCCGAGCTTTCTTTCGGTCTGCTCGGCCGTGGGGGATAATACCGCGGGAGACCGCCTTATCCAGTTTGGAGATTAATACTCGCGCTTGTTCCTTCAAATTGCCTGCCTTTGTATTGGCTGCTTCACTCAAGTTCTGACAAAGCGTGTGAAGTTCTGAAAGCGTAGATTGGTTTTTGAGATGCTTTTTGGCGTCGCTTCGCATTCTTTTTTCTGCGGATTTGATGTTAGGCATTCGAAATCTTTTTCCTTTTCTGCTAAACTTAATTTCACCCCCACCTTTGTCCTCCCCCACTTGCGGGGGGAGGTAAGGAGGGGGGATAAAGGCGTGTACTCTAACATAGTGAATACGGTATGTCAAACTCCAAAGTAAACTCGTGGGTTGAAAAAGCGAAAACACTTCCCGAAACGCCCGGGGTGTATTTTTTAAAGGGTGAGCACGGAGAAGTTTTTTATATTGGAAAAGCTCAAAATCTAAGGAAACGGGTAAGTTCTTATGCTCAAGCGCGCGCCCATTCCCCAAAGATTTCTGTGCTTTTAAATCGAATCTCGGACGTGGAAATGATTGAAACCCAGACCGAGGTCGACGCACTTCTCCTCGAAGCTGTGCTCGTCAGAAAGTATGAGCCTCGATACAATACGCAACTGAAAGATGATAAAAGTTACCCGCTTTTGAAGTTCACGGGAGACCGATTTCCACGTTTGGTTGTGACGCGAAATCGGGCTGACCGCAAAGCCACCTATTACGGTCCTTATACGGACGCGAGGCTCTTACGCGAAGCGGTTCGGATTATCAATAGTCTATTTCCAATCAGGAAATGCGAGACGCTTCCAAAACACGCCTGTCTTTATTATCACATTGGACAGTGCATTGCCCCTTGCATCAAGCCCGAAGTAAAATCTCAGTATGATTGGCTGGTTCATGAAATCAAAAGTTTTTTGAAGGGCGGGAAGAAAAGTCTCATGGACTATTTAACCAAACGCATGAAGGGCGCAGCTTCAGAGTATCGGTTTGAAGACGCCCAATTTTTCAAAGATCAAATTGAAGCGCTGGGTTGGTTCAAGAAAAAACGTTTTGATCTTAAACGTTCCGAGGGAGGCATTGGCCTTCGAGGTTCAATGGAACTCAAACAAATTCTTGCACTAGGCCGCCTTCCGGAAAAGATTGTCTGCTTTGACGTTTCCAATATTCAAGGCGGGGAAGCAGTAGCCTCAAAGGTGTGCTTTTACCGTGAGCTCGCCAACCCCATGGAGTATCGCCGTTATAAAATTAAGACGGTTACAGGAATTGATGATTATGCGATGATCGGGGAAGCGCTCGCGCGCATGCTCCGTGGAATTAAAGAGGGAAGGGAAGTTGGCATGCCAGATCTTATTATGATTGATGGCGGGCGCGGGCATTTGAATCGGGCACGACAAGTGCTCGATCAGGAAAATTGTTCTGACATTGACATTATTTCCATTGCGAAACGTTTCGAGTTTGTCTATACCCCTCAACAGAAAGGTCCTCTTGTTTTTTCCCCTGGCTCAAGCGCTTTGAGGCTTCTTCAAAAAATCCGAGATGAAGCCCACCGTTTTGCGATTACCTACCACCGAAAGCTCCGCGCAAAGAAATTAACTCGTTCTATCCTGGATGAAATTGAGGGTATTGGAGAGAAGCGGAAAAAACTTCTCCTGATGGCATTCGCCTCGATGGATGAGTTGAAAAACACCCCCCTTGAGATCCTCGCCAAAATGGAAGGCATGAACCAGCCGGCTGCCAAACGTGTTCTTGAATTTTTAAGGAAGCAGAAAAGTATTGCTTAAAGATACTTGCTTGCGTCAAATGAAGGGTTTGGCCAGTTAAGGCGAATTGAATACAGAGTTACTTTTTAAAAGAACGGTAAGTTACATTTGGGTTAGTGTATTTCGTTCGATCAAAGGAGGAATCGTACTTAAATCCAAACACAGTAGCTTGGGATTGCCAAGAGGGTAGCGGGTAGGCGCCTTGAGGAAAGACGGCAACTTCCACCCCTTTTGCAACTAATCCTTGGTAAAAAACTGGGTCAGAAATCATACTTTTGAAAACTTGTAAAAGGCCTGTGTCCATTTTCTCAATTACCATTGCCGTGCCTGTCGCAGGAGTATAAGCCCTTCTAGAATCAAGATGTTTCTTTTCCAATGCAGCTTCCCACAAGAACCAATTTTGAACCTGTGTTTTGGACGGCTTTGTGGTGCCGAACACGTTCCCTACAGTGAAAAAACGACTACTCCAAATCCGTGCAACCATGAAATCACTCGAATTCCATCCCTCCCACAGCTGTACTTCCCTAATCCCAGAAGGATCCAGCAGAAAACACTTGTCTCCACTAATTCCCCACATTCCTTCTTGAGGACAAGTTCTGAATTGATAACTTGCTCTGTTCTCATCCGTGGAATATTGATCTGTAGTATAACCCTTATTCTGCATTCCATTGAGATTGGCGGTAATTGAAAGCTCTTCTGGGGTTGTTCCATTGCCCCATGCTTCTTGGGCAATGAATTTGCCTGTTTTCCCTGAAATCTGAGTCATCTCTTCTCCAATGATCCTCAGGTGCTGCTTGACAAGCTCCATATTCGTATTCATCTTCATTCTCATGAAGTTGGGGACTGCCATCGCAGAGAGAGTGCCGACAATTGCCACCGTGATGAGCACTTCACCTATCGTGTACCCCGTTAGAAATCTATTTCTCCTTTGCTTCCTGGTGTTTCTATATTCTCGAACAGGGGCTTCGCCGTTTTTTAATGACAGATCTCCTCTTTCTAACGGGGTATAACCTCTTTGATTCTTCGTATTTTTCATCCCTATTTTCGCCTTTAGTCCCTTCCGTAACTGGCACACTTTTACATGATAAAGTTTACCTGGTGGATGACAGCTTGTGTATGAAAGGCCTCCATAAGCTTTACGTAACCTATGGTCTGAGAGCCAGTTATGAAGGGTTAATAAAGTGATTGAGGAAGATTACGTAATGACATCACGAGCGGGATCAAAAACGCAAACCTGATTTCGCCCTCCAGATTTAGCCCGATAAAGGGCACGATCCGCCGCTTTCAAAAGTTTCTCTGGTTCAATCGCCTTGATACCAGCCACTGAAGCTACACCGATACTTGCTGTCACACGGATCGTAGCTACGCGATCCGCGGTTCGATACACCAAATCTGAGTTGCCTGCAATGATCCCGCGAATCTTCTCCGCGAACTTAACTGCATCTTGAATCGAAATACCGATTAAAATCACGCAAAATTCATCTCCGCCGTAGCGGCAAATCAACTCGTTTTTTCGGACGGAGGAGCAGATGGCTTGGGCCATCACAGAAAGTACGCGGTCTCCTTCCGCATGTCCGAAGCTATCATTCACCAACTTGAAGTTGTCAAGATCCATCATCACGACGGATATTTCAAGACCGTTTTTCGGCCAGCCTCGTTTTAAAGCCATGCGTTTGAATTCGGATTTCAATTTGAGGACTAAAAATCTCCGATTATAAAATCCAGTTAAAGGATCACGGACGGCTTCCTCACGAAGCTTTAAATTTTCAAAGAAAAGCTGGACTCCTTGGAAGAGGAACGCACTGATCAATGCCAGGATCATTCCGACAGCAAGAAGCCAAAGATCTAAGAGGATCTGATTGGAAAAAAGCAAAAAACTGGTAGCCAGATAAAGAAGAATTAAAAAAGAGACAGTCAAAAGTGCAATAACAAATGAACCAGAAAGAGCCATTAATAAAATGAGCCAAAAAGAAAGAAAGGTGAGTGCCATGACCACCCAAGCAGGTACAGAGGAGAAAAAACTGTCCTTTATGAGCATAAGTAACACATTGGCATTCACTGCAAGACCAGGCATAGAACCCAGCGGTGTGGTATGGATGTCGTGAAACACTTCTGCGGTCAGACCGAAGAGGATGATTTTATTTCGGATCTCTTTGTCGAGAACGTTTCCTTCAAGGAGTCGCCAAAATGGGATATGAGGAAATTCGTTAAATCTAAGACGATAGTTGATCGCAACGTCCCTCACCGCAGGTGGAAATTCCTCTGCTTTTGAAAACGGAAAAGCTTTTCGAAAAAGAGCAAGCTCCCATGAAGGATGAGATTCACCTCCGATTTGGACCGTAAGGAATGCTCGCCGAATTACGTGATCCCGGTCTCGTGGTTTATCGACAAT
>JACOVU010000068.1 GCA_016177155.1 Candidatus Omnitrophota bacterium
ATTCATTAATTTTTCTAAAAGTATGCGATTCTTTTCTCGCGTCATAAAGAACCACTTTGGCCTTTCCGTTCAAACAGACGAAATGATCCGTCTGCTCTTTATGATAGTGCCAACCTTTCACCACGCTTGGTTTGCAGACGGTCACATAAACTTGTCCAAATTTCTCGAATATAGGCTCATCTGAACGCAAGATTTCCATGAGCTTTCCACGGTCGTCAGGAAGCACTTTAAGCTCCTTAACCTTGACTCCTTCGATCAACGATTCTTTAGGATATCGATAATTCATGGTCTTACTTTCTTCCAACTGAAAAATACTTAAACCCATTTTGCCTCATCACTTCCACATCATAAATATTTCTCCCGTCAATCACGATCGGTCGCTTAAGATATTGTTTCAAGCGCCTTAAGTCCAACTCTCGAAACTCGCGCCATTCCGTCAAAATGACGAGGGCGTCTGCATTCCGACAAGCCTCATACGCATTCTTTGCAAATGAAATTCCCTTCAAAACTTTCCCTGCTGCAGGGATCGCTTGCGGATCATAAGCTTTAATCTTCGCCCCTTCTCGTTCAAAATTCTTTACGATATCAATGGCCGGGGCAGAACGCAAGTCATCGGTATTGGGTTTAAAAGCAAGGCCAAGAACCGCTATTGTTTTCCCTTTGATTGGATTGAGAATACTTTTTACTTTCGAAACGAAATTTAGTTTCTGGGTTTCATTAACCTCTGAAACTGCTTGAAGAAGACTGCTAGACACTTTGTGTTTTCTTGCAATGTGCGCAAACGCTGCCAAATCCTTTGGGAAACACGACCCGCCAAATCCGATGCCTGCATCCAGAAAGGCTCTTCCGATGCGGTGGTCTGTGCCAATTCCCTCTGCCACTTTGACCACATCGGCTCCCACTTTTTCACAAATTTGACTGATTAAGTTAATGAACGAGACTTTCGTGGCCAAAAATGAGTTGCACGCATGCTTGATGATTTCAGCACTGCGAATGTCGGTCAAAACAATGGGGGCTTTAAAGGGTTTGTAGATTTCCAAAAGTAGCTGCTTAGCGCGATTATTTCCAACGCCAAGAACGATTCGGTCGGGATTAAAAAAATCCTGAACTGCAGACCCCTCTCTTAAAAATTCCGCATTTGAAGCAACGTCGAAAGCGACTTTTTTACGAAGACTTGATTTGATTGCTGTGTACAACTGTTCGCCCGTTTGAACTGGAACTGTGCTTTTTTCAACAATCAAACGGTACTCCGCCAAATTTCGTCCGATCTCCCTTGCTACTTTTTCTACAGCAGACAAATCCGCATCTCCATCGCTACGAGGAGGTGTGCCAACGCACAAAAAAAGGACTTTTGAAAACCGGAGAACTTCTTTTGAATCAGCGCTAAAGAAAAGCCGCCCCTCTCCACAATTCTTCTGAACCAATTCTTGAAGCCCTGGCTCATAGAAAGGAATTTCACCTCGCTTCAAGAGCTTTATCTTTTGAACATCATGGTCCATGCAAAGCACTTCATTGCCAAGATCGGCAAAACCCGCACCGGTAACTAATCCAACGTGACCAGAACCAATAATTCCAATCCTCATACGATCAATTCCTCACAAATGATTAAGAACCAGAAAGGGATGCGTATTGAGCATCGGGAGAAAATAAAAAGGAGGGAGGTGGCGGAGCTTCATTCGAACCAGAAACCGTTCGGCCAATGCGCGGTTCGGCGAAGGTCGCGCGGTGACCGGTTTTTAATTCAATATCTGGGACTGCCTTTAAGCGTAATTGGACGAAAACTTCCTTGTTCAGCTCTTGATTATCATCTGTTCGATCTGAATTTCTGACGTTAAACCCGAAATCAAGAAGCCAATCATGCAAATCGCGCTGGGCTCTTAACTCCCATTCTTCAAGACGGCTGTCATTGATTTCCCATCGGAGATAACCACCAAGATCCCAGAATTCATTAACGTCATAAACCGCATCCATCGTAATCTGCTGGCTCGATCCTTGATCGTTTAGCGTCAGGTGTGGGCGTTCAACCTTTAAGTTATCTACAATTTGTCCGTCTTTTAACACATCATTGGTAAACCGGTAACTTAACAAAATCTGAAACTTTCCTGGAGTAAACTCGGCGTCAATATTGTTACTAAACAAAGTTTGGTCTAAAAAGTCGTAAATGGTATTCATACGGAGAGCGAACCAATCATAAGGACGCAAAATGGTTTCAAAACGCGCGTCCGTGAATTTATTCGCCCGAGTTCTCAACAGATCTGATCCAGGCCCAAAGGAATAATCCAAAAAAGCGTTAAAGCTGACTAGGTCGACACGCTGCACTCCCTTTGAACCGACCGGCCGTCTTGTCTGAAGGCGGTTCTCAAACCCCATCGTGAGAATATCTTGATGATCTAATTGATCGCCATGACCTGTCACCACGAGCTTAGAAGGATGGACTGTTGCAACTCGAATCGAGTTATATTGAATGATCGGCTCTAAAATGTGCCGAAGGCCGTTGATTTTAATCCCCACAAAATCGCCTGAATAGTTCCAGGTCCTATAAAACCGCGTGATGGCATCAACTCCACCTCCCATAATCACTCGATTAATTCCATCTTCTTTTTCCCTACTTTTTGTAAAAAAATCATCCCGGAGATTAAGGTATGGAACAAGATTATAAAACCGAAAAAGAGCAAAAGGATAAGAAAGCTCTTGCTGGGTATAGAGCTGAACCGTATTCGGGCCGTCGGGTGAAAATGCTTTGGTCTGATCAAAATTCACAAAGCCATCCTCATGGGTATAATAAAAATTAGTTCCAAAAAGCGGCTTCCTGAGCCAGGTAAACACCACTTCAGGAAGTTTTTCGCCTACCGTTTGGAAACGATTGGCTCGCTTTTCAAAGTGAGTGAGCAAGCTGTACTTTTCTGAATTTCGGGTAATCGTGGCAAACGTGTTCGGGCTAATCTCTTCTCGATACTCTCTCTCAAAGAAATCTTGTAAAAACCGGTCGTCACTTAGCTCATTTAATTGCAGCTGAAGCGTTGTCAAGGGATCAATGCGCATCCGATGTCTCCACGTGGCACGACCACGGAAATCTTCTCCTTTATCTTCATAAGGGTTAGGTTTTCGGTCATTCGGTGAATCTTTATCATTGATTCCATACAATTTAACGTCTCCAACACCAAACCGATCAAACTTGTAACTAAATTCAGTTCCATAGCCAAAACCGCGCTTCGAATACCAATCGGCTCGCAACCTGCCTTGGACGTTCTTATTGATCGCAAACGCTTTGGCAACCAAGACAAACGCTCCGTATTCATCTGAATAGCCAGGCGTAATCGTAACGGGCGAATGGTTGCTTCCGAGCGGAAGAATCAAATAGGGCCACCAAAACACGGGCACTTCTAAAATTCGAAAAGTAACGTTCTTGGCGATTAATTTATCGCCGGGATAGATGATGGTTTCCTTTGCTTTCACATCGTAGTGAGGATGAGGAAGATCGCAGGAGGTAATGTAAGCATCGCGCGCCACAATTTTCGACTTGCTCTCCTGTCTCAAATCTTTTCCCTGGCCATACCAAGGAAACTGAAAAAAACGCCCATCAGGAAAAGAGCCAGTTCCGTTTTCAAAATCAAAAAACACTTCTTCTCCAGAAAGCGTCCCACGATTCAATTGCCGCACAACGACATGGCCGCGAGCATGTGCTTCTTTGGTGTCTGCTTTGATTTCTGCCTCATCAGATGTGAGCTCAATGTCGCCATAAGTGACTACCACATTACCTTTACCAATTAATGTTTTAGTCGCTTGATTGTATTCGAGCTGGTCAGCAACTGCCTCAACATCTTGGCCAATCTCTTGAGCTAAAGCAGAAAGAGGAAAGAGGGCGATGGAAAGTAAAATGACTAGGCGGAAAATACAATTCATTTGCTTGGGGCGAGCAGACATTGGTTCAGGCAATTCCGTGTGCTTTTTCCGTCAGAGGTAAGGCGGATCCGTCCTTTGGCGGAAAGAATCCTTCTTTTTCTTTGACAAATTTATCCCAGTCATCCAGAAAACGCTTTAACCCAATATCAGTAAGTGGGTGCTTGACAATTTGTTCGAGTACTTTGAAAGGTACGGTGGCTACATCCGATCCGGCTTTTGCAGCTTGAAGAACATGAAGCGGATTTCTCACGCTGGCCGTTAAAATTTGCGTGCGGAAACCATAGTTTTGGTAAATCGTCTTAATATCGCGGATGAGCTCCATTCCGTCCTGTGAGATGTCATCCAACCGACCGATAAAGGGGCTAATATAGGTTCCGCCTGCTTTTGCGGCAAGGAGCGCTTGATTGGCCGAAAAACAAAGAGTGACATTAACTTTAATTCCTTTCTCGGTCAAAATTTTTACCGCCTTGAGGCCTTCGATGATCAATGGAATTTTCACCACCACGTGTTTGTGAATTTTGGCTAAGGTCTCACCTTCCGCCACCATTTCGTCCTTCGTGGTGGAAACCACTTCTGCACTGACCGGTCCATTCACAATCGTGCAAATCTCATGAATGAGTTCTTTGAAATCTCGACCTTCTTTGCTGACCAGTGAGGGGTTCGTGGTAACACCATCAAGCACTCCCCAGCTTGCTGCTTCTCGAATTTCCCCTAAATTTGCGGTGTCCAGAAAAAACTTCATCTCTTTCCTTCCTTTTCGATCATCTCCAATTTTAAACTTTGTGCGCAATCACTCGATTGCGGCCTTCTTCTTTAGCCCGGTAAAGTGCTTGATCCGCCAACTGAACTAACGTCTCGACATACCGATCTGAATATTCAACAGTAAGACTTGTTCCTAAATCCTCAGGAAAAGAACTCAAACCAATACTTACAGTTACCCGCGTTTCCTCATCATACAAGCGCAGACTTTTGTGCGCCACAGCGGAACGGATTCGTTCTGCTAGTTCCATGGCTTCCCGCTTTTGAATTTCGGGAGCAACAATGATGAATTCTTCCCCGCCATAGCGACCAATCACATCGACCCGTCGCATGTGATCACGAATGACCTGCGCGACTTCCTTAAGAGTTCGGTCGCCCACCAAATGTCCGAATTTGTCATTATAACTTTTGAAATGATCAACGTCTACCATTAAAACAGATAAAGAAAATTGAAAACGCACCGCTCGTTTCAGCTCTTCGCGAAATCGCTCGAAGAAATGCCTCCGCACAAACACTTTGGTCAGGCCGTCGATGATTGAATTTTCCTTAACGGTCTCATAAAGTTTCACTTTCTTTGCCTGCAGTGAAAGCTGTGAAGCTAAAACTTCGAATTTTTGATAGTCCGTTGCACTTCCGCCCTCAACAGCCAATATTCCAATTAATTGACGCTCTATAAAAAGTGAGAAAAGCCAGAGTGGCGCTTGAGTGGCATAGGGCTCAAATTGCGTCTTTTCTGCCGCTTGGAGAAGATCTATTTTCATCACGGATTGACCGGACCGTGAAACTTTCAAGCACTCGTGAGCAAATTTTTCAGATAATTGCGGATCTTCCCTTTTTCTCCTGCCGAAAGTCAGCTGATTGACTAAGCGCATTTCACCTTGTGGGATAAGCTCAACTAGAATTAATGTCCCTCGCTCAAAATTAAATTCAGGGGTAATCTGCTGGTCTAAAACGACGCCTAATTGTGTAAAATCAAGACATTCATTAAAGTCACGTGCGATTTCAAACAGATGAATGAGTCCATTGACTCGTTTCTCCAAATGCTTTAAACTTTCAAGCCGCGTCTGATGTCGCTCTTCCAAAGCTTGTTTCTCGTGCAAAGTTAAAAGTTTCTTCTCTTCGACCCCTTGCACCTTCTCGTGCCACATCTTTTGATAAAAAGAAACGGCAACAGCACCTACCGCAAGAATAAGACTGCTCCTCAAGTACGCCAAGTTTTCGGTTTGCAAAATGGCATAAAGGGTTGAGGAAAAATAAAAAATGGCGAGAATGCGAACCGCTATTCGATCCCGGCAAATAAACAAATAAATAATTCCCGATAAAAAGAAAGGGGATGCAAGATACAAATAGGTAGGCTGCAGACGTCCGCTCATTTGAAGCAAGCCTAGAGTCAACGCGGTTAAAAAAACAATTATCCGACGCCACATACTCGATTTCTTCCTTTTGCCTTGGCCTGATAAAGCCTTCGATCTGCGATTCGAATCAACTCTTCCGAATCGAGCGTATCCGACGGTATCGCCGCCACACCAATTGAAATAGTAATTGGAATTTCACTTCGCCGTACCGATATTTGACTTTCCGCAAGGGCTTCACGGAGAGACTCCGCCAACCGGATGCCATCCTGTAAACTAATCTTGGGCAGGAGGATTCCAAACTCCTCTCCTCCGTATCGTGCCACGATGCCATATCCTGCTTTTTTCTGCAAAATTTCTGCCGTTCGCGCCAGAACGTAATCTCCGACACCGTGGCCATAACGATCATTGCAAGCCTTAAAATGGTCCAAATCCCCTATCAATAAGGTCAGAGGTGCATTCGTTAATAAACTGCGCTTATGCTCATCGGTAAGGCGTTCCAAAAAGTACCTCTGAACGTAAAGACCGGTTAATGAATCGCGAATCGCTAATTCTTCTGTTTTTTGGAACAAGATGGAATTGGTAATGGCAGATGAAGCGAGTGTAGCAATAGCATCTAAAAGCCTTAAGTCATCTGTAGAAAGAGCGCTCGGATTTGGCGAATTAATTCTTAACGTTCCGACGACTTTACCTTCATGAAGCAAGGGAGAAGCAACGACGCTTCGAGTGTCTTCTAAATCAACGATTTTCTGTGGATCAAAACGAAAGTCTTTTTGCGTATCAGTTACAATGAGAGATTGTTTATTTCGCAAAACCCAAAAATCAAAAAGCGTTCCTACTTTCGATTTGGTTTTCCGTTCCCCCTCTCCAGACCGAGAAGCGCTCAGAGAAAGCTCTCCGGTCTCTGATTCGGCAAGATATAGAAAACAAGAAACCCCATGACCAATTAATTCGACAGATTTTGTGACGATTGTCTGGCTTAAATCCTTAAGGGAAAGGGTCGCAGAAAAATCAATGGCAAGATTCCGAAGATTGTAGTAACTGGTGTATTTTTCAAACAGCACGCTAATACCCGTTCCCTCTTCTTGGAACGCGAGTTCCAGGTCGTTCTTTTCGTTCACCATTTTTTCGATCTCAATGTGTTGGGCCACAATCGTCCCTTCCTGCTCTTGATCTAGATAGGACAAAAGAAAACAGAGGAGTGCTTCAAATATAAGAAACAACAAGTAAGAGGGTGTCTGAGTAACCCAGGCTGCCAACACAATTAACACACACGTGATTGGGCCGATCACGAATAAGACAATCCCTGGTAAGGTAAACCATCCTAAAAGGCATGGGATTGAAAGGGCAAGTAAAAGACTGCTTAAGACTGGATCGGATGGTAACGGAGTCGCTTTAACTTGGTTCAAAACCTGAGTGGACCAATATCCAATGACAAATAGGACTAGAAAAGCAGCAACTAAAAGTGATCGTTTTGTCCACGTTTCATCAACCGAAGAGGAGAATAGTTTCATCGCACTATTCTTCCATCTTTATTAAAGAATCGCGACTTCGGTCTTGGGATCAAAAAAATGAACCTTCGACATATCAAAAACAAGCTGGACATCTTGGTTCACTTGTGCTGTATCCTGGTTGCTGACTCGCACAATAAGGTCATTGCGACCCGCTGAAAAATAAAGGTAAATTTCAGAACCCATCGGTTCAGCTAAATCGACCGTCGCCGTAATGGTAAAATCCTCTGAGGCAGCTTGAGCAAACAATTTATCATAGACATCTTCAGGCCGAATGCCCATGACAATCTCTTGATTGACATAAGGATGGACCTTATCATGGTGCTGTTTTAAAATTTTCAACCTAATTCCTTCATCCCTAAAGAAAAGTTCTCCTGCGCGCGGGATAATCTTCCCCTTCAAAAAATTCGATGGAGGCGATCCAATGAATCCAGCCACAAACTTGTTGACGGGCGATTCGTAAAGACTCACGGGGTCGGCGATCTGTTGAATAACGCCGTCCTTCATGACCACAATTCGATCGCCCAAGGTAAGTGCTTCTACTTGATCATGCGTCACATAGATCATGGTAGCTTGGAGACGATTATGCAACTTTTGAAGTTCCATCCTCATTTGAACTCTGAGTTTTGCATCTAAATTGCTTAGAGGTTCATCGAACAAAAATACTTTCGGCTTGCGCACAATAGCCCTTCCGACCGCAACTCGCTGGCGTTCACCGCCCGAAAGCTCTTTAGGCTTTCGTTGCAGGCGATCGGTAATCCCTAAAATTTCAGCAGCTTCATTGACTCGCCTGTCTACTTCCACCTGTGGAAAGTGTCTCAACTTCAAACCAAAAGCAAGATTGTCGTAAACCGACATGTGGGGATAGAGGGCGTAGTTCTGAAAAACCATGGCAATATCTCGATTCTTGGCAGGAACTTCATTCACGAGTTGTCCGTTGATATAAATCTCGCCTTCGCTGACCGTCTCGAGGCCTGCGATCATTCGAAGTGTAGTTGACTTTCCGCAACCTGATGGGCCAACCAGAACAACAAACTCTCTGTCTATAATTTCTATCGAAACATCTTTAACGGCAACGATGTCGCCGGAATAAATTTTTGACACCTTTTTAATAGTAACATTCGCCATAAGACTTATGACCCTGCCTGCCGAGTCCTTCGCGCTGGCCCACAGTACGCCAACAACTGTGCAATCATTTGTTTTAAATCTTTTCGGTTGACCACTAAATCAATTAAGCCGTGTTCCAAAAGAAACTCTGAAGTTTGAAAATCCTGTGGAAGCTTTTGACGGATGGTTTGTTCGATCACTCGAGGACCAGCAAAGCCAATGAGCGCTTTTGGTTCTGCAACGATAAAGTCACCCAAAGAAGCGAAACTTGCCATGACGCCACCCATGGTGGGATGAGTCAAAACCGAAATGTAAGGAAGACTGTTTTTTGAGAAACGAGCCAGAGCAGCTGACGTCTTTGCCATTTGCATCAAGCTGAGCGCGCCTTCGTACATTCGAGCTCCACCACCAGAACCTGACACGATGACAAGAGGCAATTTCCTTTCATAGGCATACTCGATTAAACGTGTTATCTTTTCACCCACTACCGACCCCATCGATCCCATAATAAAACGAGAGTCTGTAACCCCAAATGCAATTTTTCTCCCTTCGCAATTTCCTTCGCCGGTGACAGCCGCCTCTTCAAGGCCTGTTTTTTTCTGGTCTTGCTTCACTTTCTCTAGGTAAGACTTAGCGCCTTTGAAACCGAGAGGGTCTTTGGTCATCAGATGAGTATCTAACTCTTTAAAGGTGTTAGGATCAAGAAGTTGTTCCAGGCGCTCTCGAGCGCCAATCACAAAATGGTAGTTGCACTTAGGACAAACCGAAAGATTTTCTTTTAAGGCTTTGGTATAGACGACATGACTACAGGAAAGGCATTTTGACCAAAGACCTTCCGGAACATTTTTTTTACGATTTGTGGCGGGAAATTCAGGTAACTTTGAAGACTCCCCTTTAAGGTTTGTTTTCTGGCTTGTGCTTGTTGCTGCAAGTACCATATATTTAAGACTTGTGAAGTTATCCTCTCACAATTAAAAAAAATACCACGATCTTCATCTCGTGGCAACCGTTGGGGACAATAATAAAGTAACATTATAAGCCCTATTTTAGCCATGTCAATATGTTCATAACATATTTTATAATAGAGACCTATAGC
>JACOVU010000067.1 GCA_016177155.1 Candidatus Omnitrophota bacterium
CCAAGAGGCGTGTCAGTTAAAAAAAGGGAAAAAAGGGGACAGGTGCATTCAATTTGCTGCACCTGTCCCCTTTTTTATTTTTTATTACGTCGTTTAGGATTTACTCTCAAGCTGTAGAATATTGAAAGAAATCGTGACTTCAATGATCATCAAGACAGAACCCACGAAGACGCAAATCAGTCCTGTCAGAAAAAAGGAAATCGCGAGGTACGATAAAGCCGCCTCCATATAGATATTTAAAAAGAGAAATACGGAGGTTGCAAGGAAAGAAACGATCGCTCCATAAGTCAATAGAATCGCATTTTTAACGTGCGTCGCGCGCCGCTTTAAACGTCCCAGCTGAGCTTTTAAATTTCCTAAACGTTCCTCTTCAATAGGTTCTCTTTTTGTTTTTTGAGTGAGCGCGCGCCTCTCTTGATTGAGGGAACGGAAGCGGTTAAAGAGGGCAGAGAATTTGTTTTGATAGCCTAAGAGAAGCAGGGCAGAGCTCGAGACCATAATGGCGGGAGCAAGTATGTACTGGATCTCATGCACCAGCTTCGAAAATTCCATCGAGTGATCAGAAAGTTTATTTAGGTGATTTGTCTGTGGTCAGTGGCATTCCCGTAATCGGGCACATTTTCATCCCCCCCTGTCCCCACATTTTGCCAGGAAGGGGACAACTTTTCCCGTATTGAATCACACAATTGAGCACGCAAACCGTCCCGACAAAACTCACGACCATGATGTAAACACCCACGATCCGCCCCAGCCTTTTTAGAGATTTTTTTGCGCTCGTGCTCGCGTCGGCGAAAATTTTGTACCCTAATGCTAAAGCGATCAAAAGCAAACCTGCATTCATCGTCTCCTCCTCGTATCGTTAAAAAAGTGATCGACTCAAAGTCACCTTGTATTATAATGATATCGGCAACCATTTGAAAGACCTAACCCGAAGGAGGGACGCATGCTGAAGCAAGCTTGTCTCTTTTGTAAGGTGGTAGGGGCACTGGCGATTATTGGAGCGCTCAACTGGGGTTTGGTTGGCGCTTTCAATATCAATGTAGTCGAGAATATTTTTGGTGAGATGACAGCCATTACCCGAATTATCTATGGTCTTGTTGGACTTTCGGGAATTGCGCTGTTTGTGAGTTTCTTTACGGTTTGTCCTGCCTGTAAAAAATAAGGATCAAAGATCAGGGGACAGTCCCCAGGGACTGTCCCCGTTTCACGTTTCAACGTTTCACTTTGCAAAAAAAAGGGGGACAGACTATAGTCTGTCCCCCTTTTTTAAGAATGACAATGATTTCACACTCTTAACTGCTTTTCCGCATCCACCACGCCGCGATTAATCAAGCGAAACGCATTTCGGGCTGTTACACAAAGCCGCTCAGAGGAATTAGGAGCATTTGCGAGGTCTTTCAGAAGCTGGATCACCATCCGAAAATGTCTCACAAGCTCTCCTTCATCGGTATGGGTAAGACGAAACAATTTTTCAAAAGATTCACCTTGCGTCCAGGCTTCGACAACGGGAGCGAGATTAAAATGAGGCGGTTTCGTGTAGGGAAAGATTCGGTATTTGGATTCCCTTCGGTGGATGTTCCGAAAGAAACGCTCCACCTCTCTCAGAACGGCTTCGTTTTTGGAACTTAAACGGACGGGATGATCTCCTTTGCGTGGCTCAAATATCAAAGCCGAAAGCAACACGTTGAGTTTTGCTTCATCCAGCGCATCCAGAATTCCTTCATCATGCATTTCCGCGAGCAGGAGTTCATAACCAAAGAGCGAAGCTGCAAACTCACCTTTAGGGGTCAGACCCCCCTCCTTACCTCCCCCCAAAATGGGGGGAGGGAGGTGGGGGGTGAGATAGCCCATTTCTTCAAGGAGCGAGAGTTTCCGCTCAAGAGATTGATATCCTTCCCGCCGATTTCGATCAGAAGACTGAAAGTAATGAAACGTGCGCGGATAAATGTCGAGGAGTTTTCTCCCCAAGTCGCGGTACAGGTTCAGCAGGGTGGCGTAGGTGGTGTTGAGCTGACTTCGGATGGCTTCCGGTTTTCCATGAATAATTCTGGAAATTTCCGGGATCGTAATGTCATTAGGGTGAATACGGATATAGACAAACCCTCTTTCATCCATACCGCGCCTGCCGGCACGTCCTGCCATTTGGTAGAAGTCGCGTGTGGTGAGATGGTGAAAGCGAGTACCATAAAACTTTTCAAGCTCATCGAAGATCACGCTTCGGGCCGGCATGTTGATTCCGAGCGCGAAGGTCTCTGTGGTGAAAATGACTTTAATCAGTCGACTGGTAAATAGCTGCTCTACCACTTCTTTAAGGGTAGGAAGCATTCCGGCATGGTGATAGGCAATGCCTCGTTCCACAAGGGGACGGAGTTCATCTGCAGAGCGTTCTCGAGTGAGATCGTATTTTTCAAGGAGGGTTTGATAAAGTTCGCGGATTTGTTTGTATTCTTCAGGTGAGAGGAAATTAAATTGGCCAGCTTCTCCAGCCAAAATTTCGGTGCGGCGTCTTCCGAAAACAAAGTAAATGGCAGGAAGTTTTTCCTTGTCAATCAAATGCCAAAGCAGATGATCCAATCGGTTCGGTTTTGCCCGGAGCGGCCTTACGCCTCGTCTCCGGTCTCTTGGGCTTAAGCGCCAATCTTCTCGGTTGAAGTAACCTTCTTGTTTGAGGCGGGCCATGTTGTCCATGATTCTTCCCTGGCACTGAAACAAAAACTCAAGAGGGACAGGCCGGTGCATTTCTTCAACCACCGCAATCGGGCGTTCGTGTATGAGTTTGATCCATTCAGCCAGTTGTTTGATGTTGGGGGCGGTTGCGCTTAAAGCAAGAATTCTGATTTCAAGAGGGGTAAAGAGAAGCGCTTCTTCCCAAACGGTGCCGCGCTCAGGATCATCGAGGTAATGAATCTCATCGAAAATGACCCAGCCGACTTTTTGAATACGGCCGGTGTTTTCTCCGCCAAACAGCGCGGCGGATCCGCCAAGATTTGTGGCGGAAAAGAGGGAATTCCGATAAATTTCGGTGGTCATGATGACAATCGGCGCGTCCACATGGATGGAAACATCACCCGTTAAAAGCCCCACTTTTCCTTCGCCATAAAGGGCGCGGAAGTCGCGATACTTCTGGTTGCTTAGCGCCTTAATCGGAGCGGTATAGATGACGTTTTCGTTTCTGGAAAGCGCTTTGTCAATCGCGCATTCGGCAATGAGGGTTTTGCCAGCCCCCGTGGGAGCTGAGACGAGGACCGAGTGTTCTTTCTCAATCCACTCAATCGCTTGTTCTTGGAAAGAATCTAATTGGATGGGCATGAATGATAATTTTTGGTATTATTATATACGAAAATAGGGGCGGTTCTAAATGAATTCATAAGAACCGTCTCTCGCGTTGGAAGGGGGAGGTTTGTATGGGCACACTTGAAGCGACGGGCATTAGGGTCGGAAATATCTTGAGGGTGAATGGGAAACCGTGCCGAGTTCTTTCACAGGAAATTCGCGGAACAGGGAAGTTTGGGAAAACCGTTCATCTGAAGCTTAAAAGCCTTGAAGATGGGCATCTTCACGAAAAAAGTTTACGGGCGGAAGAGAAAGCAGAAGATGTTGACGTTCAGCGCGTCAAGATGCAATTCCTGTATCGCGAGAAAGATCAGCTTGTGTTTATGAACATGGAAACGTATGAACAATTTTCTCTCCTTGAGAAGGCCGTCGGCAAACAAGCCGTTTTGCTTAAAGAAAATGTGGAGATCGACGTTCTCTTCGGCGATGGAAAGCCGCTTTCGATTGATTTTCCAAAAATGGTCGAATTGACGGTGGCAAGCACTCCTCCGGGCGTTAAGGGTCAGGCCGATACGACTTATAAGGAAGCCGAGCTCGAAAACGGGCTTAAGATTTTAGTGCCTCAGTTTGTCAAGACGGGAGAAAAGGTGCGTGTGAACGTCGAGGATTTGACTTATCTGGATCGCGTAACCATTAAAAGTCTTAAGAACGAGTAGGGCGAATCGTCGGTTTTATTGGTTTGTTTCTGACTCAACCTGAATGATACCGCACGCAATACGGCCACCTGCATTTCCCGTCGGCTGACCGAAATCATCTTGTTTCTCGTGTAGGATAATCGCCCTTCCTTCCACATTGTGTTCTCCGCCTGCTACCGTGAGACCTGGGAGGACGAGCAGGAGTGAACCTTCACCAGCGTCATTGATTTCAATATTTCCAAAATCACCTGCATGCGCGTTCTCAAGCCCTTCGGTTACGAGAAAGCCGTGTTTGACACCCATGGGGTTATAATGGCCACCGGCGGCATTGCCTTTATCTTCGCAGCTTCCATTTTCATGAATATGAATTCCATGAATTCCAGGCGGAGCTCCGAAAATACTCATCTCAACCCGAAGCCCCTCATCTGTATCTTGGAGCTGGGCAGAGCCTACGAGCGCAGAACTTTCATCAGTTCCTTGGATCACCGCTTTTGCGGTTGCACCGTAAACCACCCGAGAAACGAGTGAGAAAATGAAAAAAGTGATGGCCAATAAAGAAACGTTCTTCATTTCTGAACAACCTCCTTTTTTGAAGGCTCTTATTCTAACGCAACTCTTTGAGATTGTCGTTAGAAAATCTGAGCTGGGGACGGTTCTCTTGTAACTGTAATGAAGCCAGTAACTTATTGAGAACCGTCCCTGATTTGATATGATATAGGGCATGCAAATCAGTACCATTATTCCAACCTATAACCGTGCCCGTGTTCTTTCCCGAGCGATTCAATCTGTCTTAATGCAGACAGGGCCTGCTTTAGAGGTTTTGGTTGTCGACGATGGTTCGACAGATGAGACGGGACTTCTTGTCCCAAGGATAACTCAGGGAGACAGCCGCGTTCGTTACTTTCGCGAGGCCAATCAAGGACCGTCCGCTGCGCGGAATTTGGGCGTTCGAGAGGCGCATGGCGGTTTTATCGCTTTTCTGGATTCGGATGACGAATGGCTTCCAGGAAAGTTGAAAGCCCAGATTGAATTTTTCGATGTCCATCCCGAGCACCTCATTTGCCAAACAGAAGAGATATGGATTAGAAATGGGAAGCGTGTCAATCCCAGGAAGAAACACAAAAAATATGGCGGTCTTATTTTTGAACAATGCCTCCCGCTTTCCATCGTAAGCCCTTCGTGTGTTATGATGAGAAAAACATTTTTCGATCAAGTGGGGTTATTTGATGAATCACTTCCAGCCTGTGAAGATTATGACCTTTGGCTCAGGGCGAGCGCGCGTTTTCCGATCGGACTGATTGAAAAACCTTATGTGATCAAATATGGCGGGGCAAGCGACCAAAGGTCGCGCGAATTTCCGGTGATAGATCGGTTTCGAATTCAAGCGCTTCTTAAACTTCTGAATTCCGGAGTTTTAAGTGGAGAACAAAAAGAACTCACAACACGGGAGTTAATTCGTAAGTGTGCTATCGTGAGTCAAGGCGGAAGGAAGAGGGGAAAGATAGAAGAAGTGCGGTATTATGAGGAATTGATTAAGGAATATGAAACGTACGTCATTGTGAGGTAGTGTTCCAAATGTTGCCGCAGAAAATGGGGACAGATTATAATCTGTCCCCATTTCGGTACATCCGTTGGCCGTCCTCGTCCGCCAGAGGACGCCTGCCTGCCGGCGAGGCAGGGATCCGTCCGGTTTTTGGCGGACAATGACAGTCAATGCCTATATGATTAAACTCCTGATTTACGATCTCGATGGAACTTTGATTGATTCTTGCCAAGATATTGCAAGTTGCGTCAATCGTACGC
>JACOVU010000070.1 GCA_016177155.1 Candidatus Omnitrophota bacterium
ATTCTTTGCCGCAGCTCAGCACGTCGGCCTTCCACTGCCGACGGCTGAGCAGTGCTTGACTTAACCGAAGTCAAGCGCACCTCGGCACGCTGGAAGCGTGTTGGAACTCCGGCCTTGACAAAATGAGTTCTCTGATTTATGATTTTTCCCACTCCATTCGTTCCCACATAACTTGAAAGGTCACCTATGAAACCTAATAAACCTGCCAAAGACAAAGACGGGTACTCTGTAACTGAAGTGGGAACTTTGCTCGAATCCCTCGAAGGTAAAATTGACCATATTGGAGAAGTGGTTGCCCCGCTTCCGAGTCGCTTGTCCGCTGTAGAAGAACGCTTATCTGCTGTAGAAGATCGGCTTACGGGAGTTGAAGATGCCGTTCGCATTTCAATCCCTGGTTTCTCAAAAAGAATATCTCGGTTGGAAGTCAAAGTCGGTAATTGACCCAAACTTCTTTTCCGCACCTCGGCACGGCGTTGGGAGCGTCCCTCTAAAACTGTGATTGGAATCTCTGAAGTCATAGAAAATAGGTATTCTTTATGATCCACAGGATCGGTTTCCTTAAAGAAAGATCTCATTTGATGAGCACCAATAACAATCGTACGATCAGGAAGTAATCCACCAATAAATTCGAGAGGGTTGACTTTTAAGTTCCATCGATACGGAAGCGTTGGGTGGTCAGATTTCAGCCGATCTTGTCCATGAGCAGCATAATAAGATTGTTTGTCTTTGGAGCTCACTCGAAGATCTTTAATCTCCATTGGTCTCCCTGTCTTATTCGTATCTTCGCTTGAGGGATGAGTATGGAAGTAACCGATAAACCGAAAGCCTTTTGCCATCCATTGTTTAACTATTTTCTCAGACTGACGAGTACGGAAAACAATAGAGTGATCGTCACCAATGAAGCCTCCCTTAAAGTGAGTTGCCTTCCCTTCTCGACCGAATAATAATAAGCCATATTCCCTTTGCTGCTTGGCTCCGAGTTTGATCAGTTCGACCATTTTATGAATCACCCTTGGTGCGACTTGTATTGGTTGTTCACTTGATCGAAAGGGATTGAGTTCAATGCGTTCGATCCTTTTGCTCCGCGCCTCGGCGCGTGATTCGGCAGCCGCTTTTAACCGCGCGATAATCGGTCTTAATTCTTTGTCTTTCTCCTTAAGTGAATCTCTTAATCGTATAATTTCTGCTTTGAGGGTTTCCCTTGATCGTGAAAATGGAATGTAATATTGCAAAATTGGCTTCGCTATACTAAGACGCCCAATCGGCAATTCATCGTAGAGATTTGTGGAAACCACTTTGCTCTCATAATATATCCTAACCATTTCGGCTGCCTCGCGTAAACTATTCCCGTGGTTATCTTTTTGTTCTGGGTTTGCTAAACGATCAAGAAAATCAAACAACTCATTCAATTTGCGCTCCACTTCACCACTCTGAATGAATTCGAGAGTTTGCCTTTGATGCTGTATCGCAAACGCATAGACAGCGATTAGAACTGGATGCGGTATATATTCAAACATCCACTCTAAGTTGTCATATTCATGATCATTCACGAAACGTACCATAAAACTCATGACCAATCGGATCATCTCGTCGGTCAATTCTTTTCCTCTATCTAAATCCTTTTCAATTTCAATACTCCGCACCTCGGCGCGCGGGCTCTCCGCTGCCTGCGGCGCGACAGCCCTGCCTCTCAATAAATTTCCATTGGAAGGCAGGACAGTCCCGACTTCCTTATTTATTTCCACAGGAAGTTTATTAATGTGAGTCGGGGCAGTGCTCGGCTCAACCAGAGCCGAGCGCACCTCCGCGCGGCCCTGAACCTCAGCGCTGATCTCAAAATGTTCAATGCCTTCAATACGGGGTTTTAGATCGACTGTTATATTCGTAAAGCCCGCATCGATGAGCCGTTTTCCCCAAAGGGTTTGCGGAAGAACTCCTCTGAACACGTGGATCATATCTGGCATCTCATTCAGAATAGAGACCAAATCTTCTCTAAACTCATTCATAACCTCTTGTCGAAAGGAAAAGTAGACGCCTGGTTGATCTTTTTGAAATTTTTCATACTTCGGCATATTGGCTTTTAATGATTGAATCGAAGGCTTGTGACTTTCTTCCCTCTGCTCTGCCTCTTTTAAAATGGAATTGGCGAAAGTCAATAAGGTATGAACCTCTTCTGGAACTAATGTTAAGCGACTCGGTCCTTGCAACTGACTCAATTCATCGTGAACCAATTTTAGGAGTGGCATAAGCGCACCACGAGGCCGAAGAGGGTAGAAATATACCTCCTCAATAATAATCTCGCCTGTGTCCGTAATGACGCCTTTGACATAAGGCGCTTCCGATTCTCTGCCTGGTTGGTTCGATTTTAAGAAATAAATCCAATCGAAAATTCCAAGATGTCCTATTTTGAAACTGATATGGGTTTCTGACGTTTCGGTATTTTCTTGACCGCCTACTTCATGGTTACGCGCACGATCAAAACGGACGTGATCCCGAGAGAATTCTATTTTCATCTCTTCTTTTGAGGTCGCCGTGACAATACTTTTTCCATCCAATGCCCTCATTGCCATGTACCGATCACGAATCCGATCAGGCTGAAAGGTCATTAAAATATCATTAAGAAATTCGAGCTCTTTAGTAAGTTTTTCTACCTCTGTGCTAAGTGTCATAGGTAAAAGCACACGATTCATCATCCACACCTCAGGAATCATTTTTTCGACATCAAGAGTATCGTTCGTTTCCTCCCAGTCATCCAGTTGATCAACGATTGCACGCCTCCTTTCCTCAAGCTTCTGGACAAATTCTTCCTTCGCCCCTCCCAACGCTGACCATTTATGTCCAAGATAGTCAAGCTCGCTTAAGAAAAAAGATTCATCATGAGGATTTGCCCCTTCAAGAAATCGCTTCGTGATCTCGACCATGCTTTGATCCCATCTAAATCTTCTGAATTTTGCTCTTACAATGGTCACAAGCCCACCGCGGCCTAGTTTCTCTTCAAGGATGATATCCAGCCCGGGATCGAGTCTTTGAGTGACTTGAAGACCGCGCACAAAGCTTCCAACTGTTTCACGCGGAATGGGAACTTTTTCAACCAGTCCTTTCTGATGCAAATGGACAGTGACGTGAGGATTTTTTTTAATCAAAGCTTCAATCAACATTTTTTCTTCATCCTCCGTTAATTGCAACCTTCGAAGCGTGGTTTCTATCGACTGAATGAATTCATCTGAAGGTACTAATAAAGAATCAATTGCTCGATCTGCGTAATCTAAATCGTGAAGCGCAGCTATTTGAACATCAGTTTTTTCATTTCCAATGAGCCCCAAAAGTGACGCCAAATCGTCAATGTTTACTTCTTTTTCTAGTTTGTTTTGAATCACAGCGGCCAACTCTTCTATTTCCCTTTTTTCATCCTGATCTTGCTCCCGCGCCTCCGCCCTTGCGCCCGACCGGCGCGAGGACGGAGAGTCCCCAGCTCGGACGGAGCTGGTGGGCACCTCCGCGCGGCTCAATGATTTTTCCCGTTCTTTGCCTAAGGTGGTTTCCTCCAATCTTATCAATCGCCGCTGTGGCTCTCGCACTTTTTCTACAATTATTTTAAGAATAGGGATGTCAATGAACGTCTGTTCTAGTCTTTCGTCGACTCCCTTCCAAGCCTCAACCTGAGAAACCCATTTTGGAGCATCCACATATTCAATGAGAAGTAAATTGTGCTTCCCATCGAAGAGTTTGCGCCATTTGTTTGCGAGAAAGCGAACAAAATAATAATTTGGGCCAATGCGAAGAAAATCAAATTGAGGAGGTTTGCTGCCTTCCTGAAAATCGCGCTCTAAACTCTCAGCGTATAGTCTCAAACCTGTTTTCAAAGTAGACCGATTTGAAAACCCATCTCCAGTTTTTCCACCCACGAGTTCATCATGTAGCCTATGGAAAGAGCTACCGTATAAAAACGAGTCATTATTAAAGTCGACGTTCCACCAGTCGCTTAAGTCACGAATGAGAGTTGATTTCCCTGCGCCAAAAGCTCCTCCAACCAGTATTAACTTAGGGCTGGCGTGTTTCTCGACAAAGTTCATAATTCTTTTAATATCGTTGGGATTCCATCTTCCGCTTGATCTTATATTTCTCATCCGCACCTCCGCGCGGCGGCTCTCCTTTGTCCGCATCTCTGCCCGGACAATTTGAATCAATAAGGGTCTGATAATGGTTTGAAGGGCTTGAGGATCGCTTTTGAGAAGCTTGCCTACAGTTAGCTTGCCTTCTTGGCGAAGCTGTCGATTTAATTTTCTATAGATTAAATTGATATGACTTGCTGATTTAAGCTTAACGCTCTTCTGCTCTGATATTTCGTTAATCAATTGAATGACCAAGGCATTAGCGCTCGCAAGAAGGATCAGGTTTTTTAGCTCCTCTTCTTGTGGGACGCCAATCTTACGGAGAATCTCAAGCTTCGGTTTTAAATTACGGGCAGGATTATAGCCAGCAAGCGGAGGATGTTTCAGGATGGCTTGGGCTAAAGCATTCTGCTCAATCCCAAGTTCACGGTTAAATTCATCCCTGACACGGGCAGGATTTAAGCCAGCAAGCGGAGGAAATTTGACGATGGCTTGGGCAAGATCTTCCCTGCCTATACCGAGGTCCTGCTTAAAAGCTCTTATTTTCTCCTCTGATAAACTCCGCACCTCGGCGCGCGGGCTCTCCGCTGCCTGCGGCACGACAGCCCTGCCTCTCAATGAATTTTCATTGGAAGGCAGGACAGTCCCGACTTCCTTATGTATTTCCACAGGAAGTTTATTAATGTGAGTCGGGGCAGTGCTCGATTCAACCGGAATCGAGCGCACCTCGGCACGGCGGCGTTCGCGACCTTTTTTCTTCAAATGTTTTATAGTTTCAGGCAACTCGATCGCAAAGATCGGACTATCCCCTTTTAAATCAATGAGGTGGGCATCAATTACCTTTACCTTCCTGTTTAAATACTCTTCGGGGGGATCTGGAAGATACCTTCCAGGAATGAAACCGTTGATACCTTTATAGGAAACCCGCAAGCCAACCGGATAATGATCACTCTTGCGGACAGCAAGTCCCATAAGCTGTACCCGAAAGGATTGTGGTTCCAGAGCCACCGAAGCAAACGATAACTCCTCCAACGCTTGCCTGCGGTTATCTTCCCGCACCTCGGCGCGCAGGCTCTCCGCTGCCTGCGGCGCGAGAGTGCTCAACCCAACCGGGGTTGAGCGCACCTCGGCGCGGTGTTCGATACGTTGGAGATTCTGGGTTCTGCGATCCAAACCGTTGAGGGTCTGATTGATCTTTAATTTTATTCCCTCGACTGGTAATGAGGCTATGCGATGATCAAATCGCTTTCGGCTCAAATCCTTTTCAAGAGTTTTCAAAGCGGCGGTATGATTTATAATTTGCCGCTGGAAAAATTGGTAGCCTTTTTCTCGAATGACAAAATGGTAGTAGGTTCGATAAAGACTTTCCAGTTCCTCGACGGCTTCTTCCAGCTTTTTTAAACTGAGCGCTCTCTCACTCAAAATTTCGATGACATGGTGGAGTGCTTGATGCGTCCGCTGACTCCGCAGAAGGAGATAAACATAATCCCGTTTTCGAATGGTCGCGTCGCGACTTCGTTCAATATCTCTAAGCCGAAGTGGAATATAGCGGCTGGCACTTTGAATTAAAGAAAGGGCGGTCGCTAAATTTCCCGCTTCAATGGAAGCGTGAGCAGCCTCCAGATTTGGTCCTGGCATTGGTAGAACTTTAGAATGATCCTTAACGTGTGCAATCTTTCCGCCAAGTCCCCGCTTGCCTTTTGGACCTTTCAAAATGGAATGGATGATGTTTAGAATTTGTGTTTTAAGTGCGCTTGATAATGGCACACTTCGAGCTTGGTGATCTTTGAGTGTTCGTTCGAGATCCTCAAGCGCAAAATCATGATAAACGAGCTGCGCGTATTCCTCTTCTTCACTTTCCAAAGCATGAATCCTGCTTCGCAAAGCATCTTCCAATTCATCAAATTGAATGGGAATATAAACAGGTTGAAGAGCTTTTTCGCCACCTTCCACAGGAACATACTTCCAAACAATTTGGGTTAATTGAAGCTTTCCTTGGTCATCTCGTTCCACCCGCAGAACAGGTTCTTTTTCATAAAAGAGGTTAAAGACAAGGTGGCCCGTTGCATCCCCCATACGGAAACGGGAAATTTCGGCTTCACCCTGAGCACGCCTTCTCCGCCACGTATGTTCATAGGAAAGTCTTCGGTAAAGATCGATCACGCTATACAAAATTAAAAACATTGGCCCGCGGCGTTTTAAAAAGGGAGTTCTTAACTCGTACTGCAATCTTAACAATTGAATTTTGAGGCGGGATTTCAAGAGGGGGACAACTTCTTGGTTCAACCGATCTAGCTCGTTCTGCTCTCTTGCTTCATAAGCTTTAATGAATTTGGGCGTGAAACCTTTAATCTTTTGGTCCAGCTCATCAGAGAGTTGCTTCAACTCAGGCGGAGAACGACCTCTTAATGCCTCCCATTTCTGATTTTCTTTTGGATCTTGAAAGCGGACTTCATTGATATAAAAATGCAGTCGATCGGAATAAATTTCAAGACTTTGAGGCAAAGCTTTTTCACGTTGTTCTTGACTTAATTTCTTAAAGTTTGAAAACAAGCTCAAAAGTTCTCGGCTCATTTGCCAAAACTCAACCGCCCGTGCGTCCGTCACTTCTTCAGGTTTTATTTTATCTCGAACCTCTGCACGGACAAGAAAAGTTTTCTCTTCAACCTGAGGAATATCAAATTGGGTATAGGGGTGAAGCTCCTGAAGATGACGAATCAAATTTCTGGTTCGTTTCGCCTGGTTTTGGACTCTCAAATAAACTTTTTCTTCAATAGACGCGTCTCTCTTTCTCCCTTTCATAATCAGAGTGACAGCACGTCCTTCTTCAAAACGAGCTACGCGTCCCCACCTTTGGATTTGTTCGATCGCGCTTGTTGCTGTCACATAAGCAACCACTAATTTAAGACCGGCAATATTGAGGCCCTCGCGCATAATGGAAGTCCCGACCAAAACAGAAATCTTTCCCTCATTGAAATCTCGAACCACCTGCTCTTGTTGAGATGGTGTCATGCCCCGCCGCATTTCCGGATCGTCTTCCAATGCAATGTCGTCGCTCGTAGGTTGCCCAACCAAAGCCTCTGCCTTGATGTTAAGTCTTTCGCGGATGGTTTTTACAAGATCAAGTGCTACTCTACGATTTTCAACGAATACGCCTACTTTCTTGGAGGGGTCTTTTACGACAGGTTCGATCAATTTGAGCAGGGCTTCCACTTTCGGTGACTCCACTTGGTGTTCTTTCAACCATCTAGCAAGTGGATCGATTCGGAAACGCTTCAGATGCGGGAGGGTTCGATTGGACCAAATTTTGCCCTCCTTGCGCGCCTGGATTTCAAGGTAATCTGCTACGTAACGAGGCCCGTATTGATCTAATCCATGCTGCAGATTGATCAAATGGTGATAATGAATCAATTCGCCCAAACGCTCTATTTCATTCCATCTTTTTTGTTCGGTAGCGCGTTGATATGCAGCGAATAAATCCTTCGGAACTCGGGTGAGTCCCTGACGATAAAGTTCCGCATAAAGTTTTTGAAAATCAATCTTGCTATGGTCCATCGGGGTTGTTTCTTTTTTCTTCAAAAGAGAGGGCTCTCCGTTTGACTGGTAAATATCCCAAAGTTTTAGCAGACTTTCTTCAATCAGGAAAGTTAAGGCAATCTCCATTTGGAATACCATGAGCTCTCCGATCGATTGAATAATCACACGGCGAACTCCTTGGAATACCGGATCATCCGGTAGTTTCTGCGCGACGAAATCCGTCCATTTTCCATAATTAAACTCTGCCAACCGTTTCTCGTTCTCTCGCACTTCAAAGAGAAATTTGAGCAATTGACGGCCTGCCTGGGAAAGAAAACGTAATTGCAAAGCATATTTCCGGCGTAACACATCCACCTTTGAACTTTGAGTCAATAGGGTTGATGCCTCGTCCAAGATCTGAGAAAACTCGGTGTATGCTTCTTTTGGATGTCGAGCAAACGCTTGAAATGTACGCGCTTTCAACCCCCCAAAATCTAGAGGGCTATCACTGATTCCTTCATCGTGGACGACCCACCCGAGATAATCCAGAATGGAAGACGCAAGTTGAAAACGCATATCCCATTCAACCTCCTGCTTTTCGATGTGGCGGTTCTTAATATAGGGCCAAATCCATGGATCGATATCGGTAGCAGCCAGCAAATGATCGTTTTCAATTCGAAGCTTTTGTTTCCAATCTTCCAATTTTTCTGGAAGCGGAGGAGATGCGGTCAGACCCAGTAAAATTCCATTTGGATTTACCGTTCGATAGCGATCTAGCAACTTACTTCCCGCATAGTCCTGCTGTCCCACACGATGGGCTTCGTCCACAATCAAACGATCAACCTCCTTAAGCGGCAAAGGCTCTGCTCCAGTCACGATAAGATCATTGGTGGCAATGATGACATTGGACCGATTCCAAATTTCCATTCGTTCTGCTGGTGTATCATTTGAGGTAATTTTAGCCACTGTCCCTTTCCTCAAAAATTGATCCAAGGCCAGCAAATCCTCTTCGACCCAAAGATGGCTTAACGTTTCGGCGTGTTGTGCCACTAAAACATTAGCGGGAGCAGTAAATAAAATTTTGGTTTTTGGATTTTTCTTAATGAGGTGACCTAAAACGAGTGTAGCTACAATCGTTTTTCCAAGACCGGTTGGGAGAATAATCACCGAATCTTGGAAGACTGCATGTGCCGCCAGCATGACTTCGTAAGCGCGAAATTCAATTTTGCGAGCGAAGATAGAATCACTGATATAAAGAATTCCATTTTCTTCTACGACGGAAAAACCTAAGAATTCTATGGCTTTCCTGATCGATTCCACATTTTGATAGAGCTCTTTCTCCATCATTCTTGGATTTTCAATCAATTGCTTTCGTCTTTCGGGCGATAAATGTTGGAAGTACTCATCCAATGCCACAATATTTTTGCCCTTTGCTGATAAACTTAATGTATCAAAAGCCAATTGCTGGCCCGCATTCCGCGCCTCAGCGCGCCGACTCTCCTCAGTCGGCGGCTTGAGAGTACTCAGCCCAGCCGGGGTTGAGTGCAGCTCGGCACGCTGGCTCTCCTCTGCCAGCGGCAGAGCAGTGCTTGACTTAACCGAAGTCAAGCGCACCTCAGCGCGCCGACTCTCCTCAGCGGTAGGCTTCCCTCGAGAATAACTGCCTTCTTTCTCTTGAACTTGTCCCAAAAGTTTGATGGAACGATCAAGGATTGCCCCAATCCATACGCGGTGAAACCACCAATGCGTCTTGGATTTATCTTCTGTAAGCCTCCTGATGATTTCTTCTTTAAGGATTTTTGGCATGGCGGAAATGATAAATTGGCCGAGCACTTTCTCGTCAGCTCCGAGTGCTCTCGGAAAACGCTTCCCGGTTGCCAAGATTTTAAGTTCGCGATAAAACTCAAAATGCATTCCTAAGCGAAGGAGATGGTACAAAAAATCTCCTGACGTACTAAAGGTAAAGATTGAGGTTGTATTCGTTTGTGCTTTTTTCACTGCTCGAATCTGCCTTCGGTAATAACGAGCTGCCCGCAAGTGATAGCCAAAGGATTCCCACTCGTCGCCAACCGTTTGAAGAAAGTTGGATAGTTCAATCCAGCCCCAGCTTAATTTTTCAAAGGCATCTATAATTTTCCAATAAACTGCCTTGGCGTCGTCCGTTTTGCCAATTTGTTGCTCGTATCTTCCAAAGATTTGAAATTCTTCTGGTGAAAGTGAAAATTGTGTATTGGTTGGATCTCTCTGCTTCAAATTAAAAAAATGTTTTTTCAAGCGCGTCAAAATCTGGTTATCCTGTAATAGCATGTTCTCCCACTGGTCGACCCAATTCCCATCTCGGGTGAGCCATTCGCGAGCGCTTCGAAGCACGAGTTTGTCCTTCTCGGCAAATTCCTTCAGCATTTGATCGATTTTCTGGGGTTCAACAATTCCACCATAATGGTCACGGCTTAATTTTTTGAGTGCCCGATTGACCTTTTGATCACTTGCGCCCGAACGGCGAAGTAAAGCATGCCCTTCTTGATACCTTCGCGCGTAACTTAAGCGATCCGCCAGCACTTCTGCATCAATCTCATCTAAATACTTTGCTGAAAGATAAAGCACGGGACGTGTTCTTGCGGAATGGATATCCCTATAAATTCTCTGTTCTGGATCAGAATAAAGAAGATAAGTTTCCATATTACTCATGGCGACAATCATCGTGCGGTGCTCAAGCGCATCGGCTAAATCATGGAAATTTTTCTCGCGCAAAATGTCAATCGCTTTCTTAATTTTTTGACCCCACCTTTCAGAAGTTTCTGGATCCGGAACATCCAGTTCGGCTTCGCCGAAGCGACGCTCGAATCCTATTCCTTGAGGTTTCCAAGCATAAACTTTCTTAAAAAAGCGGATAACGGAATCTGTCCTCAAGTGCGCGTAATAGGCTTCGCTATTTTTCCGGATGTTCCATAGAACAACAAGCAGTGCAATTAAGCCGATGGCAAGTTCTACATTGAACCACGACATAAACCCGGGCAATTCCACTCCAAGCCTCAGCTCAGCACGTCGGCCTTCCACTGCCGACGGCTGAGCAGTGCTTGACTTAACCGAAGTCAAGCGCAGCTCGGCACGATTAAAATTAGTTTCGAGTTTCGGGTTGCGAGTTTCTAGTTGTTCCAGCTTTAAACTAGAAACTTTAAACTCGGAACTATTTTTCTTCCGCAGCTCGGCACGAGATGGCGCATCTTGTGGCACGCTCGTCATATTAAACTGGACATAAGGGCGACCCAGACCCGAGGGTCTGACGTCAGTAATAAAAACTTCTACCGGAAATTGAAGGGACTTCTCTTTTGCAATTTGCTCAACCCAGGCTGCAAAATCTCGACCGTGCGCAAATGAACTGGGCATTTGAACCGCTGAACCATTAATCTGCACAACCGAAATGGACTTTGAAAATGTTTTCGCACGGTTAAATAAATCCTGGGCCACCGCAAATAAACTCATTTCCCGATGTGCCTCTTGAAATAAATGACTGGTGCTGGACACATGCTTAGGATTAAGTCCTTGCAATTCATCCCAGGCCTCATCGACGGAATCGACGACGCGAACAAGATCTAGATCATCGCGTGAAATCAAACCGTGTTCCCCCATCGTATCCCGAACAGCATTCATAAGAGGCCCATAATGATCTTTGCCTAACAGCAGGATTGGTTTCCGAGGTCCTTTCCATGCTTGTCTTACTTGCAAATTGCGAAAAAGTCTGCTTGCCGTTTCAAGGCTGTAAGGATTGGGGAGATAAATATACGCTTTTGCGTTATTTCCTTCTAAGAACCGATGGGCAAACTTGTCAGTTCGGATCAACATGTTCCCTTTTAATAGTTCATGCTCTAATTGAGTTAAAGCAGGATGAGTATCCGTTAAGAGAAGAAGCCCTTGTAAATATTCCAACCAGCCGTTATTTCTTGCTGTATTAACCATCTTAGACAAAAGAGGACCACGGCTAGATACCCGTATCGGAATGGGCTCATCAAAACTAGTAATTAATCGATTGGCTAAAGCTGCTGCAATCTGAAGTTCCCGACTTCCGGTCGGGGGATTGCCGACAAACGTGACGGCGGGACTCCAATGGTGAATGCGCATGTTGCGAAACTCATGGGTCACTTCTTGAATCCGTCTTGGACGCTTTTGAAATGGCTGACCGCCTGATCGTTTCAAAATGTAGTTGATCATTTGTGTTGGGCTGTCAGAAATAAAAGGAAACGGACCTCGCGCCATAATTTGCTTCAAAATTGGACGCCAATAACTGAAAAATACGGTTGGCAGACCCAGAGACAAAGCCTCAAGTCCCTCATCTAAACTGCCAATACCTCCTGGCGCAACCACTGCTCCATAAGTCCCGTAATGAAAAAGAGCCCTTTTTCGCATGTCGAAAAATTGAAAGATGTCACGTTCCTGATCATAGTCGCTCACATAGGCATTAACCGATTGTTCAAATGGAAGATTAATTCTGATAGCTTGATTCATTCCAGCTGCGCCCCGAGCCGGTGCTTCCATTCCTTTCGGACCTCCGCCGGCACGTGTATGAATACCGCGTTCTTTGATTTTTCTGCCTAAATTCACAATCAAGTTATACCAAAGACTTCCCTCTTCAACTCTCGCTCCCGCAAATACCGCGATTGCGGTCGCCCAACTTCCGTATCCCTGGATGACCCTTTCGAGCTCTTCGATCAGCAGGCTGCGCGCAGAAATTTCTTTGGCCAGCCAAGGTTTTGAATTGCCGCTGCTTCGCGGCTGTCGCAGCTCGGCACGCTGGCTCTCCTCTGCCAGCGGCAGAGCAGTGCTTGACTTAACCGAAGTCAAGCGCAGCTCGGCACGATTAAAATTAGTTTCGGGTTTCGGGTTGCGAGTTTCTAGTTTTTCCAACTTCAAACTCGAAACATGAGACTCGGAACTATCTTTTTTCCGCACCTCCGCGCGGCGAGGTCGACTTCGCATGATTTCCCTTAGCCACGTAATGACCCCCTCATAGTTTATGTCTCTCTCGATAACAACTGCTTTTGTGTCTTTGAGTCTTTCTTGAGTTTCTCGTAGCAAATCATTTTTCATTTTGGTGGTCACATAAACGAGAATTGGAATTTTATGCCTCTGTGCTTCCTCCGCAATTGGCAAAGCAGTGCTTTGCTTCAATTTCTGATCATCCATTCCTAGGAACAAATCTTCATGGACCAACATATCATCTGCAACCACAAGATCAACACGAGAACCTTTCCCTTTAGAAGCTTGGATCGCTTTGACTGCTTCGCTCACATCTCTGGCTTTTAAAATATTCAAGTTGCGTTTGGGAAAGAACTTCAAAATTCTGTGTCCTAAATCCTTACGCTCGCCAGCGACGTCGTCGACGATCAAAATAGTGTTTGGAAGTTTCTTTTTGGCATTTCTATTCCATCGATTTATTTCTTCTCGGATCTCACTCAGAGTTGGCTTGTTTTTATAGTTGTGGATCCACCGTAAAAAAGTTCCTATTTTGATAACTTCGTAATCCCGCCCCATTTTCGTCTGATCCGAAATCACCCTTGCAAGATCAGGATCCGAAATCTGATGCCACGGCAGACGATTTTTCTTAAGCCACCGCAAGGCTTTCTTAACCCTGAGGATTCGATTTGGAAAACTATCTGGATAATTCCGACCGTGCTTAGCAATTCCTAGATCTAACAAAGGTTTCCACCCATATCGTCCCGTAAATTTTTCAATCGCACTCCGGTACAGCCATTCGCCTATAATCCGGTTCGATTCCTCGATGATCGTGGGTGTATCTAAGGCTCTTCCTTCTTTCTCGAGAACTTCTAAAACCATCTTGACTTTCTTAAAAAACGGGTCGTCAGAAGGATCGCTTAAATTCTCCCGCACCTCGGCGCGGCGAGAAGTTCGATGGACAAAAGTATTGACAACTTCGTTTCCTTTTGTTAAATTTGCGCCTACTTTAACAATCCCTCCCGCATAGAAAGGAACAAAGTCATGCCGAAACAGAGCAAAGACAATCCTGATTATTCTCGTGAGCGGGAGTTTAAGGTCATTCTTGAGGACATCCAGTCTCAATTCCGCACGTTTGGGGAAGGCATGGAAGATGTGCGCAATCGAGTTTGTCACCTGGAAGAATTGATCCCACGCGTCGAAACCATTGAACGAGACGTTTCTTCGATCAAGATAATGCTTCGACCAGTCACTTCCCAATTGAGCGACCACGAGCGGCGAATAACTTCCCTTGAAAAAGTGCGTTAATACTGCCAAAAATTGCTTTTCCCGCACCTCGGCGCGCGGGCTCTCCTTTTCCCGCGGCTCGAGAGTGCTCGATTCAACCGGAATCGAGCGCACCTCCGCGCGGCGGGGAAGCGGCTTGACGGGTTTCACCATCAAAGAATGATTTCCTGGCCTCATCTTCACTTCGGATGGAACGGTAATTGTATCTTCATCTTCAGGCCATTCGGCCAGAAGTGGTCTGTGTAAAAACCCGATAAGTTGGAGATATTCTTGGCGTGGAACTCCAGAAGTTTTTAGGAGGACAACCCGCGTACGACCTTCTTCACCCAACAGGAGAGCTGCAAATGTAATATCTCTTTGATCTTTTTTGCCTTTCCACGCCATGAGCAAACGTATTGAAAACGTTCCCAAAATACCGGCTAAGTTAAATAAACTATGCAAGTAGGGACTGCTTTTACCGATGTCGATATCGAAGATACTCCATTTTGAATTAGATCCTTCGATTTCGAGTTCGCCCGCATTCTTTAAAAATAACCTTATATCTTCAGACTTTTCCTTGCTTCGTGCTTCCGCCCGTTTTGGATTGCGGAGAGCGCGATCGATCGTTTGAATGTGGGTAATTAAATTTTCCGCATGCTGTCTCCCGCGCCAGTCAGAAAGAGTCCGTTTATGTTCTTCTAATACTTTCAAAATCCGAGCGGCATAACCCTTCCGGGCTTCTTTCATCAGTCGATCACGCGCCCACATGCGTATTTCTTCATTTAAAACTACTGCGAAGGAAACATTGGTTCGAATAAACTCATCAACCGAATTACTGAAATCCTTGGAAAGCGTTAATGTCCCTCCATTTAAAACAACTCCTGGTTCAGCCCCTTCGCGAATGGCTTTCACTTTTTCCGGGTAGCTGGGCCTATCGTGTCGAAACTGAAAGAACTGCCCCAAAAGATATGCCTTAATTAGAGAGGCAGAAATGACAGGATGCGGTTCCTCCACTAGGTTACCAAAAGCAATAAGTTCGCCGCGGTAAACTGAACGAGAAACTGCTTCCTCTAGTTTAAACAAAACTTCAGCATCTTGAGCTTGAGAAGGGTCAAGGGCGAGGAAAGCTTGGGCAAATTTCAAATCCAAATTTTGGCGCAGCTCTGCGCGCTGACTCTCCACTGTCAGCGGCTGAGCAGTGCTTGACTCAACCGGAGTCAAGCGCACCTCGGCGCGGCGGGAGGGGGCTGATCGTTGATTTACTCCTTGAACGTATTGGGGATTATCCCTTGAAACATCCCAAGGCCGATCCGAAATGGATAGCGCTTGAGCCCCTGGATGGAGTTGTAAGATGCGATCGGCTTCTTCAAAACCCACGGTCAGTTCCAAGCTCACAATGGTATTACGGAGAATGTCGATATTTGTATCATCCAAATGCTGCGTTATGGCGTTCAGAAATTTTCTGTTTTGCCACAAGCCCAAAACAGAAATGGCGTTAGCGCGCAGACGGCTATTTTCAGATTGAGCTGCATTGAGAACCGCTTCTTCGGCTGTCGAACCAAACTCATAGAGAACGTCAATAGCCTTCTGAGCAATCCAGTAATTTAATCCCAAAGCTTCAATCAATAAGGGAATGTACTTTTTATTTCTTGTTATTCGAATTCGTTCGAGAGCACTTGCCTGTTCCCCGCTTCTGAACTCCTCCTCGATTGATAATCTTTCCCGCACCTCAGCACGCAGGCCATCCTTCGCCTGCGGCTGAGGAGTACTCAGCCCAGCCGGGGCTGAGTGCAGCTCGGACTTCGGATAGGAGTCCGAAGCAGTGCTTGACTTAACCGAAGTCAAGCGCACCTCGGAACGGCTGACGTTTGGAGCGGAAGGCTTGGACGGTTGTACCGCCTGTATCATCTTGGATAACTGGGTCATGGCATCAGATAAGTAGATTTGAAGCTCGCTCGAAGACAAAAGAGGTGATAATGGTGGCAAACTCTCTATTACTTTATTCGCTTCTCCAGCCCGTTCTGTTATCATCCTTTCTGCTTCGGACCGTAATTCAGGGGATAGGTTTCCTAGAAAAGCACTCAAAAGAGGCGGCCGTTCGTAATGAACGTGAATGGCTTCTTCAAAAGCTTCTTTAAATTGATGAAAATTTCTTTTGAGTTCTTCCGATTGGCCTCGCAACTTTGTGGCGTCGTTAAAAAAGTTGATCGCCTCACTTTGAAGCGTAACCAGTTTGCGTTCTTCTTCCGAATCGCGGAGATTCTGCTGACTAATTACGACGATCAATTTAGACTCTTTTTCAACCAATATTGCCGCTTCCACGGCGGTTGTCATTTCATGCAAAGTGTTTTTCTCTTGAGGTTGATAACCGAATTTTCTTTTTAGCTCATTGTAAAAACTTGTCGCGATCAACAAATGAATCGTGTCCGCATCGACAAAACTCTCTCCTCGCGCCCGTTTCTGAGCAAGTTCTCGAATGAGCTCTCCATAGAGATGAGGATTTTTAGAGAATTCCCGATCAAACGCGGCTTCAGCTCCTTTGGTCATTTGTTTCATGGCTTCTCGAGTAATTTGTTCAAGTTCTTTTAACTGGTCTCTTAACCGGTCGTGCTGAACTTCTAATTCCGGCAATTGCTCAGCCGAATGCGTCTGCCCGCTTTCAACATCGAAGACAACAATGGCCTTCCCCTTCCGTCTCACAATGATGAAACCCCTGGCAAGATCGAAATCGAAGCCGTCGCCATCGACGCTTAACAGGAGATCGGGTTCTTTTCCAGAAAGATCCCAAATCGCAACGTAATCTTTATCTTTCGTTACAATGATGTTGGGACTGGGACGGTCAGGAAAAGGCACGGCATCCGTAAATGCCACGCGCTTGCCTTCCTGATCTGAAATCATTTTAACCATCTGTCTATGAACTCTTTTGGTCAAAACGACATCTCCCAATCGCACCACTCTTTGCTGATGAATCATCCAAATAACAAATCCACCGATACCCAAAATGCCGATTGCCAGGAGCACCGCAAGACCTCTTTTGAACCATAACTTCCTTTGTGCCTCCTTTCCTTGCAATAGAATTGCTTCTTGTTGCCTGCGTACTGCTTCTTGTCTTGCAAGCCATCTTTCATGTTCTGCGCGCTCTGCTCGAGCTTTTTCTTCTTGAGCTTTTAAAACCTGGCTGGCCGCTTCCTGGCGTCTAAGCTCTTCCTGAAATCCGCTGTATTCAGTCTCGCTTGTAATCCATTGATGGACTTGGTTTTCTGGAATAGTACCTTCGCCTACAATTTCATTCGCTTTTCTTGCCAACGTTTCCACATCTTCACGCGAATTCAGACGAAACGCCAGACTTGGCTGATTCTTCTCTATGGGTAATCGCAGCCTTCCCATAGACAAGTAATTCGCCACTGTTCCTGAAACATTTTCAGGCGTTCCAAATAAAAAGTTTCTAAATGTCACGCTATACAGCTCTTCTTCGCGGCTAACAAGTTCGATAAAAGCGCTCATACCATCGACGAATTGAACATCGATCCCATCAACATGCGTGAGACTTGTGATTTTCTCGCCCTCAGTAACGGGCTTAGGCCTAATCCATGTGACGTTTCCTGTCCTCAGCTTTTGAATGATTGTTCCCCGCAGATCATCGAACGCTTGCGTTCTCGTCTGAGCCGATTTGAATCCGAGGCCGGAAAGGATTTCATCTCTTTCGTTGCTACTCGAGGAAGGTCGTAATACAACTCTGTCCTGAAAACCATTCTGACCTGCTGCTTTGAAACTCATTGCTAATTGCGCAGCTATTTCCGCTTCTCTTTCCGATTCGGCCAGCGTCATAACCTCTATCTTCCGCACTTCGGCACGCCCGCCTGCCGGCGAGGCAGGCAGGCTCTCCGCTGCCTGCGGCGCGAGAGCGCTCAACCTCGGTTGGGTTGAGCGCACCTCTGCCAGACTTTTATATTTATTAATATTTATATTGATTTTTACAAATAAACGTGCTAGAAGGGCGTGTATGTTTACGCCGTTAAGAAGATTCGAGCTCGGCAAAACACTCCTCAATACCATCCCTGTGCTAGTAGGCACAGGGATTGCCAGTAAGCTCTTTACAGAATTTCCTATTGCGGTTAGAATATTAACGTTGGTAGTTATCAGTACCATAAGCTTAATTGCGTTTTTTGTCCTTCCAAAATCAATGAAAGAGGACGAAAAGGACGAGAGGAAACTATAAAATGGATATGGCAATGGTTTCTCTGCTTTCCATCTTGCTGGTCGCTGTAGGTTTTGGTGTGGCCCTTTTTGTCGAACAGTATCTCCAACGAAAAAAGAAATCCCACCACTGAGAAATTTTTCTACCCTCGAGAATTCATAAACATCTGCTATAGTTTCTAGAGAAAATTGGTTTGAAACTTCGCGTGCTATCTCATCTACACTCCGCACTCTCGATTCACCCGGAATCGAGCGCACCTCCGCCCGCCGACTCTCC
>JACOVU010000069.1 GCA_016177155.1 Candidatus Omnitrophota bacterium
CGTACAATATGGTACTAAATTTCAACTGCTGGTGCTATACTTTCCCGTACTATGAAAGCGGTTATTTTTAAGGAACACGGCGATCCCAATCAACTCCTGTACCGGACCGATGTTCCAGAACCTCAAATCGGGCCGGAGGAGGTCCTTCTTCGCGTCCGAGCCTGCGCTTTAAATCACCTGGATATTTGGACGCGCCAAGGCATGCCCGGTATTACCATTCCGCTTCCCCACATTTTGGGCTGCGACATAGCAGGCGAAGTGGAACAAATTGGAACGAACGTAAAGGGTATTTCAAAAGGACTCCGCGTTGCTGTAGCACCCGGAATTTCCTGCGGCCACTGCAAATGGTGTCACGCGGGGTGGGATTCGCTTTGCGAGCAGTACAAAATCCTCGGATTTCAAATCGACGGCGGATACGCAGAATTCGTGAAAGTTCCCGCTCAAAACTTAATTCCGATTACAGACCGCTTTTCGTGGGAAGAATGGGCTTCATGCCCCTTAGTTTTTCTGACGGCTTGGCACATGCTTGTCACACGAGCGGAACTCAAAAAAGGCGAAACGGTGCTCATTCAAGCGGGAGGTTCAGGCGTTGGCATCGCAGCCATTCAAATTGCGAAAAAACTAATTGAGGCCCGCGTCATCACCACCGTGGGGAGTGATGAAAAAATAGAGCGTGCAAAAACGCTTGGAGCAGACGAAGTCATTAATTACACGAAAACCGATTTTGCCAAAAAGGTGCAGGAGCTCACTGAAGGTCAAGGGGTCAATGTTGTGCTCGAACATATCGGAGCGGAAACGTTTGAAAAAAGTCTGACTGCCCTTTCAAAAAAAGGGAGGCTCATTACCTGTGGCGTCACGAGCGGCGGGTCTGCCAAAATCGATCTTCGATTTCTTTTCGTGCGCCAGCATAGCATTCTCGGCTCTTACATGGGTGGACGCAACGAACTCAATGAGGTTCTTGGGTTTATTAAACAAGGACGTTTAAAACCCATTGTGGATATGGTCTTTCCTTTGGACGAAGCCCGCGAAGCCCATAAACGGATGCTGGATCGAAAAAACTTTGGCAAAATCGTCCTCTGTATTCCATAGGGATGGACCGATTGTCCCGTTGAAAGTGCTTGATTTCGGATGGTTTACACCTATAATGTTACTTCACTTATGGCAGTTATAGCTCTTACCAACAACTATTAAGCTCAAGGAGACGATCACATGAAAAAAGTATTGGTATTAGGAATGCTCTTCTGCTTTGTCTTTTCGATGACGGCACAGGCAAAGGACATTTGGCAAATGGCTGAATCTCCGAAATATGGAGAGAAAGCCGGTGGCATGCTCGGGCGTGGGCTTTTAAATGCGGTTACCTGCTTTGTGGACATTCCCGTCCAAACCGTCAAGGGAACTCAAGAAGCAAAACCTGAGTTCATTGGCGCGGTAGGCGGATTTGCAAAAGGGGCTGTGTGTACAGTTCTACGGGCTGCATCAGGTGTGATTGACGTTGCCACTTTTTGGGTTCCAGGTTTCAACGGCCTTCCCGTAAGCCGAAAATATGAAAACTGCCTGGATTTCGGAGCGCAACCAGCAGCGGCAGTTCCAACGGGATACGTCGCTCCTGATACCGGAGTGTATCCAGCAGCTCCTGCTGCAGTTCCTGCTGAAAGCAGATTGAAATACGTAAAGAAGTAAACCTTCCGATTCAATAAAAAAAAGGGACAGACTATAGTCTGTCCCTTTTTTTGTTAATTCTTAATCCCTATTCCTTAATCCTGAATTCTAGAACTACACTTCGGGGAACAGCGAGGTATCGAACAAAGATTTCCAATCGCGATCTGCGGGCGTCCAAAACGTAAAAAGATCCCAAATTCCTGCAATTCCTTGCCGGCCCATCTGGTAAAGTCCTGAACCTGCTCCCTGAGACATTCCTTTCCAGGGTGCAATCCACGGGGACTCCTCCTCCGAAGCAACTTGAATGATCTCTTTGGGCAATTGGAAAGGTGAAGCAACAATATAGGTAATGCCGCGGGCAAACTTGTAAACAGGACCTTTATGAGCGCCCGCGTAGGCAGGCATAGCGAACAGAAGAGAGAAAACGGAAAGCAGTAAACACAATTTGATCACTGTTTTTTTTGTCTGTTGAAAAACCATTTGTAAGCCCCTCCTGCTTAGTACTTTCTATTATTAGTAAGTGTCGGCCATTAACGGGAAATCTTTAAAATCTCATAAGGAATAACACCTACGGGAACTTTGACTTCGACTGTCTCACCAACGCCGTGACCTAAAAGTTGTTTGCCAATCGGTGAAGTAATGGAAAGTTTACCTTTTGAAATATCGGCTTCATCTTCTGCAACAAAAGTGAAGACGACCTTCGCGCCAGACTTTTTATTCTTGAGCTCTACGATTGTTCCAAAGTAAACCTTATCGGTTGGAGCACCTGTGACATCTACCACTTTAGCGCGCATCAACTTTTCTTCAAGTGTTCGGATTCGCGATTCAAGCTGGGCCTTTGTTTCCTTAGCGGTTTCATATTCCGCATTTTCGGAGAGGTCTCCATGCGCCCGCGCGGTTTCCAGTTGTTTGGCTACTTCAACCCGCTTTACGGTCTTAAGACGCCTCAGCTCTTCTTTCAGTTTCTCGTATCCTGCCTGAGTCAAAATGACGTAGTCCATGATGAATTATTTTTTCAACTCGCTTAAAATTTCACGAACTGCACTCACGGCTTGTCCGATCTCATCCAAAGTATTGAAATAGCCAGGGCTAAACCGAATTGTCCCTTGAGGAGCTGTGCCCAGAAACCCATGCATCAAGGGGGCACAATGAAGCCCTGCGCGGACGGCAATCTGAAAAGATTGATCGAGCAAAATCGAAAATTCTTGAGGCTCAACTCCATCAATCGTGATTGAAACAGGAGCAACCGTCTTGGTCACATCCTCCAAACCATACAATTGAACGTTTGGAATTTGCTTAAGTTCTTCGCGGAGTCTTTGGACGAGTGAGCGCTCGTGCGCTTGGATGTTTTCAATCCCCGTCTCCAAAATGAAAGAAACGCCTTCTTTTAAACCCACAATCCCCACCGAGTTGGGCGTTCCGCCTTCCAAAGCGAAAGGAAACGTATCGGCAGGATGAAATTGGGATTCTGATCGAAACCCCGTTCCACCTTCCCGCCACGGAATGACCTTGGCGCGCTCTCCCACGTAAAGCCCGCCTGTTCCAGGAGGACCGTAAAGCGATTTGTGGCCAGGGAAAGCAAGTAAGTCGATCAAATCACCTTCGACATCAATGGGAATGACTCCTGCGGTTTGTGCGGCATCGACTAAAAGGAGGGGTCGAGCGCGATCGACCCCTCCTTCACGGACCACTCGCCCGATTTCCCGTATGGGTTGAATGACTCCGACAACGTTGGAAGCATGTGTGATCACAACTAATTTCGTATTTTTCTGAATCGCTTTTTTGATATCTTGAGGATCAATCACTCCATGGCTTGCGGGTTTCAACTTGGTGAGTTTAATTTTTCCAATGGACTCAAGCGCATTTAAGGGACGCAAAACCGAGTTGTGCTCCAAAACGGTGGTAATCGCATGATCCCCTTCCTGAAGAATCCCTTTGATGGCGATGTTGAGTGAATCCGTACAATTCAAGGTAAAAATGAGCCGTTCGGGATTCTTTGCGCCAAAAAACTTGGCGAGAAGGCTGCGCGCCTGAACAATTTGACCCTCAGCAGCTACTGAAAGTCGATGGCCCGAGCGTCCGGGGTTGGCTGCCTCTTCACGCAAAAATCGATCCATGCGTTCATAAACACGCTTGGGCTTTGGAAATGAAGTGGCAGCGTTGTCGAGATAGACCATTTTAAGTTCCGATGTACTTTGCGTAGATTGTTTTCGCCTGAGCAGGGTCGTTTGTTCCTTTAATAATCGCGCGGCCATCCGGAAAAACTGTAAATTCATAACCGCCTGTGGTGGCTTGAAGTAAAAATGAATTATACTTTACACTTCCTATTTGATCAAAACGGCTGGCAAGTTCCTTGAAATCCAATGTGACATTGTCTGGCCGAGTAATCTGAACGGCATTGCGTCCACACAAGGAGGTTGTTTTCTGAGTTTGATCGCCAGATAAAAACTCGAACTTCCCTTTCTTGCACGTTGGACAATCTGCCGCTTCGCGGAGTCCTCCGAGCTTAAAAGATTGGGTTTGGCGTGTCCAAACATCATAACTGTAAAGCGTGCGGTTCAGATCTTGCTTATTCCCCGTTAGAAACTTAATCGCCTCGGTCGCTTCCAAAGAAGCAATGACGGTCGAAGCAGACGCAATAATACCAGCCGTATCACAAGTTGGAGTCAATTCCGGCGGGGGTGCAGTTTCAAAAATGCAGCGTAGACAAGGCGTCTCACCCGGAATAATGGTGGCAGTCAGGCCATGACTTCCAATCACCGCTCCATAAACCCAAGGTTTTCCGAGTTTCACGCACGCATCATTGATCAAGAAACGCGTTTCAAAATTGTCTGTCCCATCCAAAACGAAATCGACATCCTGAATGAAGCGCTCAATATTGGTAAAATTAACGTCTGAGACGATTGCCTCGACTTGAATTTGGGAATTAATCTTCTTTACCTTTCGTTCGGCCGCAATGGCTTTTGGGAGATTTTCTTTGATATCTTCTTCATCGAAGAGAACTTGGCGCTGGAGATTATTGAACTCAATGAAATCGCGGTCCACAATGCGGATAAACCCTACGCCTGCACGGGCAAGCGTATTGATTAAAACCGTTCCGAGCGCACCACACCCGATGATCGCGATGCGGCTTGAGATGAGCTTGCGCTGGCCTTGCTCGCCAATCTTGTTAAACAAATACTGTCTGTGATAACGAGAAATATCTGACAACTTAAACCTCCCCTATTCCAGGCAAAAAAAATCCCGGCGGTAGTTACCGTCGGGTTGTCTCTCTAAAACGTGCAAACTTTCTCTGGGTGTTTTAGCACATTCTCCGCCACAAAACTTGGCGGATGCGGAGCAATCTACCCAACAAATCACCGCGTATCGGGCTAAACTATATCATAAAAAAATCCCCAAAACAACATTCATTTGTTTTAATTCGTAACTCTATTGAAATCAGTAGGTTAGGATTATTGCTATCGCCCATCAAAATCCTTACCGGCGCCGACGCGCCAGTACTTATCGCACTGCGCGCTTTTTGCGCGAGTACTTCGCTGCGCGCCCTCGCGCGAGCACTTTTCGGGATGAGCTTGACGCTCATCTCCGAAAGTGTCCGGGAAGAACTGGCATTTGCCGCTCAATGCGGCAAATACTACTCGTGAGGATTTTGACATCCTCTACGAGTATGACGTTCTTCTCCGGAAGTGCCTCGGACTTGAGGTCCGAGTGCGATAATGTATAATGTCTCCCATGTCATCGCAACCTCAAAAAACCTTAGACACATTCCCAAACCCTAATCCCGGGCGAGATTATGTCATTCACTTCGAATGTCCCGAATTTACCTGCCTCTGTCCTAAAACGGGGCAGCCTGATTTTGCCACGATCCGAATTGAATACGTTCCTGACAAGCTTTGCGTTGAGTTGAAATCGCTTAAGTTTTATCTTTGGTCCTACCGAAATGAAGGCACTTTTCATGAAGCGGTCACGAACAAAATCCTGGACGATCTCGTGAAAGCAACCGATCCGCGTCGGGTGAAAGTGGTAGCTGATTTTTATATTCGCGGGGGAATTCACACCGTGGTCACGGCAGAACATCAAAAGTAACAGTACCGATCATTTGCCTACATTCGAACGCTGAACTTAGTACCAAAAATGTGATTTGAATTCCAGTCGTCCCGTATGTTTTGCTGACTTCGCAACATATAATAAAAATCCATACTCGGCCGAACCCCTTTGAACTTGCCTAACGGAAACGAAACACCTAGATAAAGGCGATTCTGGTTCCAAGCGTCTCGTTCTACGTCATAATAAAGGTCATTGGAAACATATGGTTTAAACTGGTAACCGAGTAGCTTTGCTCTATAGGCAATTCCTGGTTGGATACGAAATCTCCATTCTGCTTCTCCAGAACTTCCTTGAACTTGTCTTAATTCCGCACGGCCTCTAACCGAAAAATTGAGACGACCCCAATCCAATTTAGGCGTGACGTCCAATTCTCCTCGGTGTTCCCAAAGTGGCTGACCGTGCTGAGGTTGGTTTCTGGCAAAAAGATAGTTAAAGCTGAGCGTCAAATATTTTGAAGGTTTAAAGCGCAGGCCTTGCCGATGCTCATGGTAGAAAAAATCGCTCGCGTTGTCTCGGAGCCTGAATTCTGGATTATAAAAAACCTCAAATTGAGGACCAAGCTCTTTTGAAATTTCGTACTTACTCCAATATTGGAAATCATCTCTCGCCCAGACAAGAGGCGAGAGAAAAAGTGACGTCAAAACGACAAATGCAATTCGCTTTAAGTTCATAATTGGAATCTCCTCGTCGCTCATTTTCATTTGTTCTTTGCTTTGGATTTGTTGTCTATGCCACAAAAAGCATAAAACATCAAGGTCAAGTTTTCATGACGAGTAGGTAAAATGTGGGTAAAACTTAGGAAGAAAGGACGGGAAGGGTAAAGAAGAATTTGGACCCAACGTTTGGCTTGCTTTCACAACGAACTCGCCCTCCGTGCGACTCAACCAAGTGTTTCACAATGGAGAGCCCAAGACCCGTGCCGCCTAATTCCCGAAATCTTGCTTGATCCACGCGGAAAAAACGCTCAAAAATACGAGGGATCATTCCCTCTGGAATTCCGATGCCCGTATCCTCGATCGAGATTTCAATTCCCGTACTAACAGGCCTTGAACGAAAAATAATCTTCCCGCCAACTTTGTTGAATTTAATTGCGTTTTCGATCAAATTGATCAAAATCTGTTTGAGTCTGTCTCGATCGGCTGCCACACGGCAATCGAGATTATTTTCCACAGCGATTTTTTTCTCTTGGGTAAGCGCGCTGAAACCCAAAAGCACTTTTTCAACTTCCGATTTTAAATCGAGTTCCTCAAGTTTGAGCGTAATTTCTTTTGCCTCAACCTTGGAAAGTTCAAATAAATCACCAATCAGCCGCGTCAAGCGTTCCGTATCTTCTTCCATCATCTTGAGAAAGGAGCGGGCTTTGCCTGGACTCTCCAGCGCACCTCCTAACAGGGTTTCAATAAAACCTTTGATTGAGGTAAGGGGAGTTTTCAGCTCATGAGACACGTTGGCTACAAATTCTTGCCTGAGCCGTTCCAGTTTCCTCAAGTCTGTAATATCTGAAAGCACCAAGATACCCGCCACCTGCGAGTCTTGGGTTTGAGCCCCCACGGCGTTCGCTTTGAGCACTTTCCGATCTGGATGGAAGACTTCAATTTCCTCAGCCACTGCTTCTTTTTTCAAAATAGCGCGGTCGATAATTTGATCTACCTTGGGGTTACGGACAATTTCAAGAATACTTCTCCCAAGACTCTTTTGCCTTGAAACATCAAAAATTGATTCTGCGCTTCGATTCATGAGCAGGATTCGCTTCCGAGAATCCACCGCAATCACTCCTTCTGCCATCTGTTCTAAGATGGCTGAAATTTTTGCTTGTTCTTCCGCAAGCTCGGCCACTTGTGTCTTTAAAGTAGAAGTCATCTCATGGATTGTACCGGAGAGCGATTCGGCGTGCGCTTTGCGCCGCTTGGTGAGGATCAAAACGAGAAAAAGGCTTACAATAATGCCAATCCCAAAACCAAAAAACCAAGCGTTACTGGTCATCCCACCACCTCCATTCTTCGATGCAAAGCATCGAAAAACTCACAGAGTTTCAAAAGTGCGCCTAGGCTTTCCATGTGCGCACTTTTGCAATGGAGGTGGTGGGATCATGGTCAAAACGGTATCCTGCACTCTTGACCGTAACGATACGCTGGGCTTCGGTCTTGAGTTTTTTGCGGAGCTGTCCAATATGCATGTCTACCGTGCGCGTCTCAATATGAAGCGATTCGTCATAACCCCAAACTTTGTCCAACAGAAATTCGCGTGAGAGTACTCTTCCATCCGCTTCAAGAAGTGACCTCAAAAGATCATATTCCTTTGAGGTTAACTCGACAGGCTTTCCTTTCAAGGTAACCAGGTGTTTTCCAAAATCGATTTCAAGCGTTCCTGCTTTAACGGTTTCCTTTTTGGGCTTTTCGTGAACTCTGCGTAAAACCGCTTTGACCCTTGCCACAAGTTCACGAGGGCTAAAGGGTTTCGTCATGTAATCATCAGCACCTAATTCAAGACCAACAATTTTATCTGTTTCCTGACTCTTGGCGGTCAACATGATGATCGGGATGGACGAGGTTTTATCGTTTTGCTTGAGCACCTTACAAATTTCGATCCCGTCGATTTCGGGAAGCATCAGATCGAGAATGATGAGGCTCGACTTTGATTTTCGGGCAAGCTCCAAACCCAAATCCCCACGGTTTGCAGTTTGAACGCGAAACCCTTCCTGCTCGAGATTGTATTTCACAAGCTCGAGGATATTCTTCTCATCTTCTATCATCAGAACCGTTTCTTTGGCCATATGGTGCTCAGTTTACCAGACTAAAACAAAAAATAAACACCCATTAAAATCAACACGGTGGCAACAAATTTTCGAAAATGCTCAATGGAAAATCGTTTCAGGAGGACTGTTCCAAATAAAGTCCCTAAAAAAGTGACGCCCACAAGGAGGGTAATCATCTGCCACGAATGAGAAAGACTGCTTCCATAAGAAACCCAATAGATGGGAATGCGGGTAAAATCAATCACGCAGGCGATCACCACTCCTGTGGCAATAAAGGTTTCTTTGGATATAGCGTAATTCAGAAGAAAAGCGGTCCGAATCGCCCCCTGATTGCCGATTAAACCTCCCACCAAGCCGGACAAAAATCCTCCGATTGGATCAAAGGCTTTGGGAAACCGAAATTCAAGCTTGGAAGGCACAATTTCCTTACTCCCTAAGAAAATGAGGAGGAGGCCGACCAATCGTTTCAAAAACTGATTCTCCAAATACATTTGACCAAACGCGCCAATCAAAGCGCCAAAAATGGAAAGAATTCCGAAACGTTTCAAAACTTCAAGATCGATATGTTTCTTAAACAAGCTGAATTTGAAAAGATTGTTGAGGAGGTGGACAATCGCAACCAGGAAAATAGCAACCTTGGGTTCGTAAAAGAGGAGAAAAACTGGGGTAAGGATCGTGCCGAGACCGAATCCGCTAAAAAGGGCAAAGGCAGCCGCTAAAAAAGCGACCGGAAAAATAAGCCCTTGTTCCATTTAGGTTACGGTTGCCTGCGTCCTCTGAAAGGAATAAACGGTATCTCGCTCCTGAGGAATTCTACCCACCCGTGAAATTTCCCGAACAAACTTTTCACGCGGGGTATACTCCCCATTTTCCCCGCCTGCTTCGCGCGTGATATTTTCATGGTAGAGTGTGCCGCTCATGTCATTTGCCCCGTAGGAAAGCGAGCGGAGCGCGTTCTCCCACCCGAGCTTGACCCAGCTGGTCTGAATATTCCGAATGTCATTCATAAAGTAAAGTCGGGCTGTTGCAATCATCTTAAACGCGTAGGCGATGCGGTCCATAGACTTATCGATGACGCGACCAAGTTTCGTTTTATCAGGCATAAAAAGGAGGGGAATGAATTCCGTAATCATCCGACTCTCGCGCTGGACCTCACGCACACGCCTTAAATGATTCACCACATGCTGAGGGGTTTCAATGTGGCCAAATAAAATGGTAGCGGTAGACGGCATTCCAAGCTTGTGGGAAGTTTTAATGATATCACACCACTCCTCGGACGAAATTTTTTCCCAGCAGATTTTTTTGCGCACCTCATCATCCAAAACCTCAGCGGCAGTCCCACACATCGAATTCATGCCTGCTGCTTTGGCCTGCGACACCGTTTCCAGATAAGATTGGCTGGTCTCCTCAGAATAATAATCAATCTCCTCAGGGGAAAACGCGTGGAAATGGACCTCGGGATAAGCTTCGCGAAGCTGACTCAAAAGATCCAGCACCTCTTGAAACTTCACTTTGGGAGAAAGACCTCCTTGGAACGTAATTTCAGAAAGCTCGCCTTCCGCTTCGTCCATCGCACGTTTGACCGCATCAAAACCAAGAATATAAGCATCTTTCGAAGTGGGTAACTTTTTAAATTCGCAGAAGGTGCAGTGGTATTCGCAGATATTGGTGTAGTTTACATTCATGTTGTGAATGAAGCTCACGACTCGGCCGTTTAAGCGTTCATTGACCTCATCCGCAAGCCTATAAAGCCGTTCCAAATCAGAGGGGTCCTTCCGCTCAAGAAGCCATTTGGCTTCTTCTTCGGTCAAATCAATGGAATGTTTGGCTTTATATTCGATGGGTTCCCACATATCAACCTCGAACGTCATTGCTTCGTCGCTCCGCTCCTCGCAATGACAACTTATCTTGATACGAACTATCCACGAGCACGGGTTCATAACCTGCTTCCTCAATCAAAGTGCGCAAAGCCTTTTCCGAAAGATCGATCGGAGTTTCATTTCCCGCATCATGCATAATCTTTTCATTTAAATTCGTACCGCCCACATCATCCACTCCAAAAGAGAGTGCCACTTGGGCCATCTTAAGATCGAGCGTGGTCCAGTGAACTTTAAGATGCGGAATATTGTCAAACAGAAGCCGCGAAATGGCATAGATTTTCAGATCCGTATAACCCGTTGGTTCACCGAATCCTTCAATGGGTGTATTCTCGGCATTAAACGCAAGTGGAATAAAGGATTGGAATCCATGCGTTTCATCCTGGAGCGCACGAAGTCTCAAAATGTGGTCCACACGATCCTCAATCGTTTCCAAATGGCCATAAAGCATGGTGCAATTGGTTGGCATTCCCATTTGGTGAGCAAGTCTGTGAATCGCAAGCCATTTATCCGAAGTGGTTTTATGAGCACAAATTTTTCGGCGGGTTACCTCGGCAAAAATTTCAGCTCCCCCGCCAGGAAGGCTGTTCAGCCCAGCTCCCTGTAATTGCCTGAGGACTTCTTCCCAAGAAAGACCCGTACGATCCGCCAAATCATCAATTTCAACGGCCGTGAGTGCCTTGATAAAAATGGCGGGGCTGATCGCCCGAATCATCCGAAACATCTCGGTAAAATAATCAAGCCCAAGATTAGGATTGAGCCCTCCCACAATATGAACTTCATTGATTCCGAACCGTGTGATTGCCTCTTTTATCTTTTCGCGGATCTCCTCATGAGAAAAGGTGTATCCCCCGCTTTCTCCGGGACGCCTTGCAAACGCACAAAAAACGCAATGCGCCGTACACACGTTCGTATGATTCAGATGGAGATTAATCGAATAATAAACGTTCTTCCCATTTAAGCGGGCTCGAACCTGATTCGCTAAAGCTCCCAAAAAGGGGAGGTCATTCGTTTGAAAAAGCCGAACTCCGTCTTCAAAGGAGAGACGCTCGCCGTTTTCAACCTTCTCCTGAATATCTTTAAGTTTGGAATTCTGGAATAAACGATTCATGAGGCACACTTCAAATTCCTCCCCCTTAATGGGGGAGGATAAAGGTGGGGGTGATCTATTTACCCCCCATCCCTGCCTTCCCCCGCTCCGCCAAAGGACGGATCAGTCCTCCGGCTGAAAGGGGGGAAGGAGAGTTCGTCTTCGGTCCTTTTTGCTTCTTCTTTTCAATCTCAGAAAACAGTTGATCCACTAATTGTTCTTCAGACACCACACGCTCCTGTTTTCCATTAATATAAATCATGCCTTTTTCTTTGCCGCCTGTAATTCCAAAATCAGATTCATGGGCTTCGCCAGGGCCGTTCACCACACAACCCAAAACGGAAATCGTTATGGGGTCTTTTAATTTCATGGCACGCGTCTCTACCTCATTGGCAAGCTTAAACACATCTACTTCAGCACGGCCGCAACTTGGGCATGCTACCACCCGAGGACCAAATTTCCGAAGACCCAAAGCCTCCAAAATAAAACGCGCAACCTTCACTTCTTCAACTGACTCTGCCGAAAGCGAAATACGTATCGTGTCCCCAATCCCCTCTTGAAGAAGCGTGCCGACACCAATCGCATTATAAACAGAACCTCGAAGCAGCGTCCCCGCTTCGGTGACTCCCAAATGAAGCGGGTAATCAAACTTCTTTGAAGCAAGCCGGTACGCTTGCACCATGGTGGGGACATCGCTTGCCTTAAGAGAAATTACGATATCTCGAAAATCGAGCTCTTCTAAAATTTGAACGTGCCGCTTTGCGCTTTCCACGAGCGCTTCCGGTGTCGGGTGGCCATATTTTTCAAGAAGATCTTTTTCAAGGGAGCCGCCGTTGACTCCAATGCGGATGGGAACTTTGCGTTCCTTCGCCTTTTTCACCACCGTTTCAACTCGGTCGCGAGAACCGATATTGCCGGGATTGAGGCGCAATTTATCAATTCCTTGATCGAGCGCGATTAACGCCAGGCGGTAATTGAAATGAATGTCTGCTACGAGCGGAATCTTAATACGTTTCCGAATTGCCCCGAGCGCATTGGCATCTTTTTCGGTGGGGCACGCCACCCGAATCATTTCACAACCTGCTTCCTCAAGCTCTTGAATTTGACGAACGGTGGCTTCTATATCATGAGTGGGTGTCGTACACATCGATTGGATGCGGACGGGAGCATCGCCTCCCACAGTGACATTTCCAATCCGAACTTGTCTGGTTTTCTTACGTTCCGCCCCGTTAGAGATAGGAAACGCCTTTGGCGTTTCCGTGTATTGGTTATCTACTTTATCTGCCATATAATTAACTTTCTCAGCTATCAATCAATTACAAATGTCGCAACGTAATCTCTAACGGGGTCTGCCGTTGCCATTGGAGGTCACTTCAAGCATTCTCTGGATGGGTTGGAGTGCGCGCCTTCTAATTTCATCAGATACTTTAATTTCATACTGCATGTGCTCAAGTGAGAGCACAACCTTTTCAAGCGTATTTTGCTTCATGTAATTACAAATAGCATGGTCTGTAACGGGAATAAAATTTTTCTCGGGGTTTTCCTTCCGCATCTTGTGAAGAATCCCAGTCTCAGTGGCCACAATAAACTCAGGAGCATGTGAGCCGCGCACATACTGGACCATCCCTTCCGTCGACAAAATCTGATCGGCATACCGCATGGATTTTGTCAGACACCCACATTCAGGATGCATGATGAGTTCTGCTTTGTTATGTTCTTTCTTAAGTTCCGCGATCCGCTCAGGTCGAATCATCACATGCACGTGACAATACCCCTTCCAAAGCGTCATGTTCTTACGGCCTGTTTTTTCCTGAACGAATGTCCCCAAGTAAAAATCAGGGATGAAAAGAATTTCTTTATCCTTTGGAATGCTTTCCACAATTTTAACTGCATTGGACGAGGTGCAGCAGATGTCAGACTCTGCTTTGACTGCTGCGGTGGTATTGACATAAGCGACCACAACTCCTTTTGGATACTCTGCTTTCCATTCCCGAACGTCTTCAGGCGTGATCATGCCCGCAAGGGAACAACCTGCATCCAGGTCGGGGATGAGAACGGTTTTGTCAGGACAAAGAATGCCGACCGTCTCGGCCATAAACATCACACCGGAGAATACAATCACATCGGCATCTAAGTTCTGCGCTTTCCGGGCAAGACCCAACGAATCGCCTGTGAAGTCCGCAACGTCCTGGATTTCACCTACTTGATAGTTGTGAGCTAAAATCACAGCACTGCGCTTTTTCTTAAGCGCTAGAACCTCTTCTTGGATTGAATTATAAATTTCTGCTGGCATATGATTACGTAACCTTCTCCAATCGCTCTTTCCGTTTTTCTTCTTTTTTGGCCAATGCTTCCTGACCAAGTTTTGTGAGGTCTTGCGAAATACTCATAGAACAAAATTTAGGACCGCACATGGAACAAAACGGTGCTTCTTTGAATCCTTCTTGAGGAAGCGTTTCATCGTGCATGGCGCGTGCCGTTTCAGGATCTAGGGAAAGTTCAAATTGGCGCTTCCAATCAAAGATGAAACGAGCTTTCGATAATTCATCATCCCGATCGCGAGCGCCTTTTCTGTGGCGGGCGATATCAGCGGCATGAGCTGCAATTTTATAGGCAATGACGCCCTGCTTCACATCTTCTGGATTCGGAAGTCCGAGGTGCTCTTTAGGCGTAACATAACACAGCATCGAAGCCCCATACCAACCCACCATGGCCGCCCCGATCGCTGAAGTAATATGGTCATAACCAGGAGCAATATCAGTCACAAGAGGTCCTAATGTATAAAAAGGCGCTTCATAACAAAGCTCCATCTCTTTGTCCACTTGAAGCTTGAGTTGATCCATTGGAATATGCCCAGGCCCTTCGATCATCACTTGAACGTCATGCTCCCAAGCTTTTTTGGTAAGCTCCCCGAGCGTTTTAAGCTCCGCAAACTGCGCTGCATCGCTGGCATCCGCAAGGCAGCCTGGCCGCAACCCATCTCCTAAACTGAAAGAAACGTCATATTTCGTAAAAATCTCACAGATCTCCTCAAAATGGGTGTACAGAAAATTTTGCTGGTGATGTGCGACACACCACTTAGCCATAATTGCACCACCCCTGGAAACGATCCCCGTAATCCGTTTTGCGACGAGCGGCACATATTCCCTCAGAACCCCGGCATGAATCGTCATATAATCCACACCCTGCTTCGCTTGCTTTTCAATTACACGGAGCATGATGTCAGCCGTTAAATCTTCCGCTTTCCCGCCTACTTCCTGAAGCGCTTGATAAATCGGAACTGTTCCGATTGGAATGGGGCTTGCTTGAATGATGGCGGTACGAATCAAATCGAGGTCACCGCCTGTTGAAAGATCCATGGCGGTGTCTGCGCTCAGATGAACCGCGTTGTGAAGTTTTTCAAGCTCTTCCTCCACATTGGAAGTCACAGCGGAATTTCCAATATTGGCGTTGATCTTGCACTTGGAAGCAATGCCGATGCACATGGGCTCAAGCCTCGTGTGATTGACATTGGCGGGAATAATCATTCGCCCGCGCGCCACCTCTGAGCGAATAAGCTCGGAGTCTAAATCTTCGCGCTCAGCCACAAACGCCATTTCTTCGGTAAGCATTCCCTTCCGCGCATAATGCATTTGGCTAACGTTCGAATCATTTTTTCGCTTAGCTATCCATTCGGCGCGGTTACTTTGATTTGCCATACGTCTTCTCCAAACTCGTTTGATCCCACCACTCGTCCAACTCCTTTGTAAAATATTTAAGCCTGATTTTTTTGTACTCTTTCGTGCTATAGAGATTTTTGCGCGGCCAATCACCCGCCACCTGAACTATTTTCTGAACCACTTTCTCACAATCCTCTGCTTTTGGGCCGTGAATCATCGTGTAAAGCGAATAGGGCCAGTCGGAGAAAATAGGTCTTTTGTAACAATGGCTTACCTGCGGAAACTGGGCCATTTTTTCACCCACCTCATCTTGTTTCTCTTGTAGCACATCCCAAACCACCATCGCGTTGGCGCTAAACCCTGCTTTTCTGTGATGTAAAATTCCTGCAAATCGTCTGAAGTAACCTTTCTTCTCAAACAAATCCATCAATTCAAAAAGTTTTGCCTCTGCAAAACCTGAGGTTCGGGCAATTTCCTCAAAAGGCCGCTCCACAAGCGGAATATCTTCCTGGAGCGCGCGAATGGCTTCGATTTGCTCAGGGGTTAAATCGGGCGCTTCTTTGCGCCTTCTCGATTCATCATAAATTTCCTCCTTCGAATCAAGTGCATCTTCATTCTTGCCCGTCAGATCTAATTTGACTCCGATTTTAAAAAGCTTAAGCGTCGGAAGAATCAACGTATTGAGCGCGCCTGACAACTCATGTAACTTCTGAATCGTTTCCTCAAGCGAATGATACGGCGGTACAGCAATGGTAAACCAAAGATTGTAAGCATCATTGCGTCGATAATTGTGGCTCACGCCAGGATGTTGATTAATCACCTCTGCACCCTGGTCTAGATGATCGTTTGTAAACTTCATCGCGACGAGGGTGGATTGATAGCCCAAACTTTTCGTATCAAAAATCGCTGAGATCTGCCGAAGTACATTTTCTTCCTTGAGCCGCTTAATTCTGGCAAGAATTTGCGTACCCGATTGTAGAGGCGTACCTGCCTCGCCGGCAGGCGGGTCGCGATACGCCCCTACTCTCTCAGCCAAAACATCGAACGGTTTCGGTGTGCGGGGAAAGTTTTTCTGAATCTCAGTTAAGATTTTGCGGTCTAAATCATCCATAAATCCCCTTCAAAATTTCCTCCCCCTCGATGGGGGAGGATTAAGGTGGGGGTGAAA
>JACOVU010000071.1 GCA_016177155.1 Candidatus Omnitrophota bacterium
AAATAACTTTGCAGCTTCCATAATTTTGTAAATCGGCGTCGACTTTTTGGGATTGAAATTGGCATGCGCCAGATCATAGACCGCGTCCCGAAGACGGCGGCCGAGTGTATGCTGGGCCGCGTATTGAACGGGCTCTGGGATCGGAAGATGAATGGAACGGTACGCTTGATTCATTTTCCGGTGTTCATCATAGAGATTTTCATAAACGGATTCGATCTTCTCAATAATTTCGCGCGTTAAAATGGAAATGATCTTCATCCGATCCGTGAGCAAAAGATCCTTCAACGCAAAATAATTGTGGCCAAAGTGTCGGTCAATCTTTCGCATGAGCTCCACCACATGTGCGGAATGTAGTTCGTCAAATAATTCGCGCTCAATTCGTGCGAGTGCCGCGGGCTCGCTAAATGGTTTCACGGAACAACGGAAATCGTAAAGCCCCACCTGAAGCGCAATAAACACGTACTCGTTTTCTTCAAGCGTCACTTCAGAAGTGACCCGAACGATTCCAAAATTAAGCGTCACGTTTCCAGCCGATTCCTTCTGATGATGGAGAATGTGAAGCTTAAAGCAATAAATAGGAAGCTCCTCTTGGTCGGGGTAATAGCCGTCAAAGATCGAACCGATCGCATAGTGGCTTACAATTCTTCGCATTGAGACAGCGGCCGGTTTCACCAAAGCTTCGTAAACACCGCGCCCGTCTTTAAACTCGGGCACATTGCTTTTCGCATCCGAAAGAAGCTCCACAAATTTCTCTTCCAAGGATTCTTGCGTGATACCTCGGGCAAGCCTGAGAGCGCGTGAAGCATATTGAAGAATTTGAACGGTCTCAATCCCCGAAAGTTCGGTAAAAAACCAACCGCAGCTTGTGTACATGAGCATTGCATGACGCTCCATCTCAAGCAAATGGTAACAGGTAATCACCTCGGAGGTGCTGAGCTCGCGTTTTGCATGGCGGGCGAAAAAATCCCACCTGCTTTTTTCGGATCGGTCAAGAATCACCTTGATGTAATCGCTCCGTGCCTCCCACACATCCTTCAAGTAACGGCTCGCGTGGGTCTCATAAATTTCGCGAAGCTCATCCCGAAGCCAATCGAGTGAACGCCGTAAGGGCTTGCGCCAATGTTGATTCCATTCGGCCGGCCCCCCCGTCCGGCAGCCGCAGTGCTCTTTCCAACGTCGGATGCCGTGCGCGCAGCTCCAAGACATTCCGTCACCATCGATCCCCTTCTGAATTTGAACTTCATATTTAGGAGGATGCGATTCCAAAAATTCGCCGTAATTCATGATCCGAAAACCGCGCTTTTCTGCCTCGACATGTAAGAGATAGGCAAGCGCACGCTCACCGAATGCTTTATGGTGTCCAAAGGTTTCCCCGTCCGTTGCCACATGCACCAGTTCCGCATCAAGCGAGTTAGTATTTCTCGCACCCTCAAGACTATCTGCAAACAAATGAGCCTCAAACGCGAGACTTCCAAACGCAAGATCTCGCGCAACTGGCCCATCGTAAAAGAAAAGATCAATATGTTTTTCACTCCCTTTGCCAATAAAACAACGGTAAGGCATTTTTGTATTAATTGTACCGTGCGAAACATCCTCCCAATGAGCGCGCTCATTGGGAGCCATCACGTGCCCAAGCGATCGAACGGCCTGCGCTTGAAATGGAGAAAGAATGGTAAATTTGACGCCATATTCAATGAGCACATCCAACGTTTCCTCATCACAAGCCGTTTCAGGAAGCCACATCCCTTCTGGATCGCGGTTGAACCGATGGCGGAACTCCTCAATTCCCCACCGGACCTGGGTGACCTTGTCTTCGCGAGTGGCAAGCGGCATAATCATGTGGTTGTACACTTGTGCAATCGCATTCCCATGTCCCTTGTGCTTCGCGCGGCTTGTCTCATCGGACTTCACAATGTCTCGATAAACATCGGGGTGTTTCGACTCGATCCAGGAAAAAAGGGTTGGGCCGACGTTGAAACTGATTTTTTCAAAATTGTTCACGATGTCCGTAATCCTTCCCTTCTCATCGAGAATGCGGGCGCGTGTATTCGGGAGATAACATTCGTGATAAATCCGCTCGTTCCAATCGTGATAGGGGCGGGCACTCGCTTGAATTTCAATATCCTCGATCCATGGATTTTCGCGCGGGGGTTGGTAAAAATGGCCGTGGATCGAGAGGGCTGATAATTTCGACATCAAGACGACTCCCGTAGTCGAAACATGACGACCGAAAGCGGAGGAAAATGAACCGAGATCGAATAAGGCCGGTGCTGCCAGGACTGGGCTTGGGCCTGCACACCGCCTAAATTCCCAATTCCGCCGCCGCCGTACTCTTTGGCGTCGCTATTCAAAATCTCCTCATAAAACCCGGGTTTCGGAACGCCGAGCTGGTAATTCATGCGCGGCACAGGAGTCATGTTGAGTACAACCAAGACGAGTTCCTTATAATCGCGTGACCAGCGGACAAAACTCAAGAGACTTGAAGCCGCGTCTGAAAAATCAACCCATTCAAACCCATGATAATCGAAATCCACTTCATACAGTGCAGGTGAGGCGCGGTAGGCGCGGTTGAGGTCCTTCACAAATTGATGGACTTGCTTGTGAGGAGCATAGTCCAAAAAATGCCAATCTAAGGAAATATTACTGTCCCATTCCCGTGTTTGCGCAAAATCTCCACCCATGAAAAGAAGTTTCTTGCCGGGATGTCCATAGATGAATCCAAGAAAAGCGCGAAGATTGGCAAAGCGCTGCCAATCATCCCCTGGCATTTTATAAATGAGCGAACGTTTTCCATGCACCACCTCATCATGGGACATGGGGAGAATAAAGTTTTCGGTAAAAGCGTAAAGCATAGAGAAGGTCAGCATGTCTTGATGAAATTGACGGTGAACAGGCTCTTTCGAAAAATATTCGAGGGTATCGTGCATCCACCCCATGTTCCATTTCATGCTGAAGCCGAGTCCCCCTAAATAGGTTGGGCGAGAAACGCCGCCCCAGGCAGTCGATTCCTCGGCAATCGTCAACACCCCTTTGTAATAAGAATGAACTACCTCATTAAATCGCTTGAGGAAGCTGATGGCTTCGAGATTCTCACGGCCGCCGTAAATATTCGGCTCCCATTCTCCGTCTTTCCGTGAGTAATCGAGATAAAGCATGGACGCTACTGCATCCACGCGAAGACCGTCAATATGATATTTGTCCAACCAAAAAAGGGCGTTCCCAATTAAGAAGTTCCGAACTTCATTCCGGCCATAATCGAAAATAAAGGTATTCCAATCCTTCTGTTCGCCGCGTTTCCAATTGTCGTAGGCATAAATTTGTTTTCCATCGAAATAGGCAAGGCCATGCCCATCCTTGGGAAAGTGAGATGCTACCCAATCTAAGATGACGCCGATTCCGTGCTGGTGGCAATAGTCGACAAAATACATGAAATCTTGGGCCGCACCAAATCGGCTCGTCGGAGCATAAAAACCGGTGACCTGATATCCCCAAGATTGATCGAAGGGATGTTCCGCGATCGGAAGAAGTTCGATGTGGGTGTAGCCCATCTCTTTCGCATAATCAACCATTTGATGGGCGAGATCGCGATAATTTAAGAAGTATTCCCCTTGCTCGCCCGACCGCTTCCAAGATCCCAGATGAACCTCATAAATGGAAATGGGCTCGGAGACAAAATCCCGCTGAGCTCGTTTTTTCAGCCATTCAGCATCGTGCCATTCATAACGTTCGAGATTTGCCACCACCGAAGCGGTACGAGGTCTTACCTCTGCTTGAAAAGCGTACGGATCTGCTTTGATCCGAATGTCATCGTCTGCCCAAGAGCGGATCGCATACTTATACACCTCTCCCTCTTTCAGTCCGGGAATAAAAAGCGCCCAAATCCCTGAATCCCCCACGCGCGTCATCGGATGCGCGCTCACATACCAATGATTGAAGTTCCCCACCACGCCGACCGCTTTAGCATTTGGAGCCCAAACCGCAAAATGGACTCCGGAAATTCCATGCCATGTTCTTAAATGTGCTCCAAGCTTATCGTAAATTCGAAAATGCGATCCTTCGCTAATCAAATAAAGATCGTAATTGGATATGGCTGTCACGGTCGCATAAGGGTCTTCCGACTCGGCCGCATATCCCGAGGAATCCTTAAAACCGAGTTGATAGGGGAACACATGGGCTTGATTTTGAAAAACGGCTTGAAAAAAACCGCGTGGGTGAACTCGCCTCATCGGCACTTTGTCGGCTGAACCATTTCCCAGACTCACCCAAGCCTCAGCCGCGCGCGGGAAAATAGCATTAATGACAACGCATTTTTCTTTTTGGAAATAATGAGGACCTAAAATCTGAAAGGGTCTGTCTTCGTAAAGTCCGATTACTTTTTCGACCCATCGAGGACCAAAGGCGTCCAAAGCTTTTGTATGCACCGACGGACCTTTCGGTTTTGCTCGTCGCTTTGACCCTTTGGCTTGTTTCCGAGCGGCCATGAAAGATGAGCTCCTGGTTAAAGTTGGTATTATCCCACCACCTGCTTTCAGCCCAAAGGGCTATCTTCTTTCGGAAGCCCGCCTTCGGCGGGAAAAGCAGGTGGTGGGATTATAGCAAATTCTTGAATTAAGAAACAGTACCAGTTCGTAAATTCAATTGACATTGCCCCGAAGATCAAGTAAAAAACGCGCATGCAAAAGTTGAAAACTCCTTTAATCTTCGCAGTGATTGTTTTGGGATCGGCTTTCCTTCTGGCCAAGATTGGGTTTACCCGCGATCAAGTCATCTCAAGCGCCATCTTCCTGCTGGTCATCTGCGGAACGCTTTTCTACTGGCAATTCCGAGTCACCTTTGCCTTTGCGGGAATCGCCATCCTGCTCGGAACAAAACTCCTGGATATTCCGCATGTCATTGAACATGCAGGCTTGGATATCATTCTCTTTCTGGTCGGTATGATGTGTTTGATCGGCCATTTGGAGGAAAAAAGTTTCTTTGAATACTTAATTGCTAAAGTAGTGGACCGGATTGGGCATAGAGCTTATCTGCTCATGGCTGTCCTGATGGTTTTCGCAACCATTTCAGCCGCCTTGGTGGATGAAGTTACTTCTATTCTCTTCATGATGGCAACCACCTTCCACCTCACGAAACGATATAAAGTAAACCCCATTCCTTTCTTGCTCATGGTTGTTTTTGCAACCAACATCGGCTCAAGCGCAACGGCAGTTGGGAATCCCATCGGAGTCATGATTGCACTTCGCGCCAAATTGAGCTTTTCAGATTTCTTAAGATGGGCGAGCCCTATTTCAGTTATTACATTGGCAGCGGCAATTCCTCTCTGCTTCCTCTATTTTGGAAAAGAAATTAAGCACCTCGCAAACCAAATGAAAAAGGAAAAAGCCGAGGAAAACGAGCTTGCGCACGTTCGGTATCGAAAAAAGGACCTCACAACGTGTTGGTTTCTCTTTCTTGGAACAATCACACTCCTGATATTACACCACCCCCTTGAAGAGGCGCTCGGACTTGAAAAAAACACACTTCTTCTAGGAACTTCTCTTTTGGCAGGTGCGGTGGCCATTTTTCTTAATTCTCAAAACGCGAGGGATTTCTTTACGAGACGGGTGGATTGGTGGACGCTTACCTTTTTCATGGCGCTTTTCGCCTCCGTCGGAACTTTGAAATATACAGGCGTCACCCAACGGATCGCGGAGGGAATGATCTCGGTAGCACAGGGAAATCCCACGTTCCTTCTCATGACCTTCACGAGCGCCATTAGTCTTCTGACAGGCTTTATGGATAACGTTCTTGCGGTTGCGACTTTTATTCCCGTTGCTTTCGATATCGAAAAATCGGGAGTCTTTATCTACCCCTTCTGGTGGGGCATGCTTTTCGGCGGGACGCTTTACGGAAACTTGACCGTCATTGGAAGTACGGCCAACATCGTTGCGATGGGAATGCTCGAACGGGAATACAAACAAAATATCAAATTTATGGACTGGCTCAAACCTGGTTTTATTGTTTCTACCGTTACCATTGCAATTGCCCTTTTCCTTATCTGGCTTCAAATCCCATTAATGCCAAAGTAACTCGACCTAGTACCAGTTCTGTTGCGGGACAGGTTTCCAGATTGAACCTGTCCCTGCCTGCCGGCAGGCAGGCCGTGGGGAAATGGTACTGTTCACTGCTCTCCGCTGATTTTAAATCCTCATAAGAGCGTTTCATCAAACGCTCAATCTGGTCCCAACCAATGCTAGACTCTTCTTGGATTTGGCCGGTTCTAATTAAGTCTGAAAAATCAATTTTTGGCACTGATTAATTCGATCCTTTTATTTTTTGCAAGACCTGTAACGAAACTATCCCCCGAATGTTTTTTTGCATCCCATTCTTTTTGGGTAAAAAAAGTGTAATTAATTTCCCGCCCCAATTGTTTTTCAAGCGCGTGGAGCTCTTTAAGGAAACTCTCCTCATCGAATCGCTTTTGATCAACGATCACGCATAAATCAATGTCGGAACCGACGTGCTCGGCAGATTTCGCGTACGAGCCGTAAATAAAAGCGCGCTGAACTCCGCCAAGGTTCTTGACCACCGATTCAATGGCGCCCTTCACCCCGATTGTTTTAAATACGGTGGATTTTAATTCGTGGTAAAGCGCGTAATTTTGATTGAGCGAAAAATATTTTTGGTTCCCTCTTTTGGCGGAGATAAAAATCCCTTCCCGTTCCAGAATCCTCAAAACTTTCGAAAGGTTGGTTGGATCCACGTCGATCCACTTCGCAATTTCCCTCACATAGAGCTTGCTGTCCGGATTGGTAAAGAAATAGGCGAGGAGCCTTTTCTTCAATGTAGATTTGGTGAGATGAATTAGATTAAAAGGTTCTCTTGTGGTCATATGTTACTACAATTGTAGTATATAAATACTACATGTCAAGTGCTGTCTTTTTGACCGGGGGACACCTAATCCAATACCTGCGGGCTCGCATCCCGCTTTAGCATTTTATTTATTTCAGGTACTATTTCAGGTACCGTTTCCGTTCATTTGGTGTCTGTCACTTTTCTAGTTAGGGAGGAAGAACGGGAGAAAATCTGAGGTTTCGGAGGTGGTCACAAATTGTGACCACCTCTTCTTTTTCATTAGCGGTAAGTTGAAGTGGCAGGTTTTAAACTCTTTTTGGACATAAAAATACCCTCCATTTGGTTAGGAGGGTGAGGCGGGATTAACCGACTTTTCTGCGAGACGTTTGACGCTCACAACCCTGAATTTAGCGCATTATACCAGAAAAACTTCGAACCTCAAACTCAAAACTAAAAACTATATTTTTTAGCAATTCTCAGGACGCCTGTGATTTATTTTACGAATAAAGCAACTGGCGCAACAGAGTGCCCCTTCAAGTCCTCAGTGGAGGATAATACCATTTCGGAGGCGTTACCCTCTGCGAGGGCTGCCCTTAACAACAAATGAATAATAATCGGAAGTTAAGGACTGTACTTGCCTCAAATTTATTTAAATTAATGAAGGCAAGTGCTGCGAAAAGCCTGCTGTGGGTGCCGGACTAGCTCAGCGTGGCACTGGCAGGGACGCCTCCTATTCTCTAGGGACGCCTGCGCTTATGCTATCCACTATGCGCCGTAGTCATCTGCGGGTGGAACGTAGTCCTCACTTGGCCACACCCCCAGAGG
>JACOVU010000075.1 GCA_016177155.1 Candidatus Omnitrophota bacterium
TCTCGTCAACTGGAACGTCCCTCCCTTTCCAGTTTGCTATTTCCATAGGAATGGCTTTAAAGAGCGTCGATTGATTAGGGTCAATTGAAAATGAGAAGGGAGCGGCGAGCGGGAAAAGAGCCAAGATCCCAAGAAAGGCTAAAAAGATAAGATACGATTTGACCTTCACGACGCGCTCCTCGCCCAAGATAAATTCGGCAGGGACAGTGACTCGAGTTTTTTTCTGGCGGCCACGAAAATCGCAAGAGCGATTGCGAAAGCGGCGATTCCTGATGCGTCATGAACCCACCCCGAGATGAATTCCATGCCGTAGAGCTCAGCTAAAAGACCTATCGCGAAGACCCTTCCGATATTGGAAAGGATCGCCAGAGGAAGAGCAATGCCGAGCAATGTGGCCCTCTTCCAAAGTGACAGCCCTCCGCCGTAAGCGAAGACAAGCCCGAGACACAAGAAGGCGAGAAAGGACCTGAGGCCGCTGCAAGGATCTCCCACCAAGACCATGGCATGAGGCATGTGAATATAACTCCCCTCGCGAACAGCGTGGATGCCAATAGCATTAAGAAGCCCAGCTGATACTTCAGAGACAAAGAATTTCAGTTTGAGGGTTACCTCAGAAATAATAAGAAGCGGAAGTGGAACCATGAGCAAGAGAAAGGCGATTGGAAACCACGTCTCCTTCAGCATTTTTCTTCCAAAGAGGTAGCTCACCGCTCCCAGAAGAATGATCACAAGCGAAATCGCCGACAGGAAATATATCCTTAGAACACTGCTTACCATTTGCATAAGCGCACCGATCGAAAGAATGAGGATGCCCCAACCTTCGTTCCTCATTTCAACAGAGGCCAAAGTCCTCCTTTTCTTCCACAACCAATATCCTGAAACGAGAGGAATGAGAAAACCGTGGCTGTAGTAGGAATCGCGAGCGAGCCAGCGATCCACCATCCAGACAAAAGTTGGATAATACGTGTAGGTCAATAACGCGACGAAGGGAAACCATACAAGGAAAACGGGAATTCGTCTATTCATCTCAAACCCTTTCTGTAGGGGCAGACCTACGTGTCTGCCCTTTGTCCTTAAACAGGCGAACAAATAGGTTCGTCCCTACAAATTTATTTATATTTTCTGGATCTGATTCCCATTTGATAGGATTTTCTTGGATGTATTGACGGATTTCGAATAATTCCTCTTCATTTCGAGTGATATGTTCGTAATAACCGCGTTGCCATAATCGGCCAGGGAATGGCGGCCATTGGTTTTGTTTTACACCTCGAATGTAATGGTTGGTGGTCATGGTCTTGAACCATTGGATCATCCGACCCAACGTAGGGGCGGACCCATGTGTCCGCCCATGAATTGTAACAATACCATGAATGTGATTCGGCATAATCATAAATTGATCCAATTCAACATTGGGAAATCGGTTCGGCAATTTCCCCCACCATGATTGAATCATTTCACCGATCGAATTCAATACCATTTTTGGGCCGACATACGGGTCGGCCCCTACAACATCACCGAATATACATTTCCGTTCCTGCGTACAAATTGTCACAAAATACATCCCTTCCGATGAATAATCGTAATCTTGTAACCGATTGGACCTGCGGTCGCGTTTATACATACGCCTTCTCCCACGTAACATGGTGATCTTTCTTAAGATAACGGACAAGACCCATCACGGCTGAGTAATTCAAGAGGCAAAAGGTGTAAGGAATATAGCCAATTCCTTTTTTCCCAGAAAGCGCGAGCCCATAAAAAACAATTTGGGTAACAAAAAGAATCAGATAGAAGAGATTGGAAATCAGAAAAGCATTGGCTAGGAGAATACCTAACAAAAAGAAGGGCGCTGCAAGCCTCAAAAGCTTGTGGGAAAACAACTGCCACGCAATGGGGCTCTTGAAGGGATTTAGAAGAGCGGGGAGTTTCGCCAAGATCTGGTAGTTTCCAGCCAAAGTCCTTACTTTACGCTTGAATTCCTGTTTGCCATGCTCCGAAGGATGATCATAGGCCTTCGCTGCTGATTCGAAAATAGCACGATGCCCTTTCCCAATAATGGAAAGCGGAACATACATATCGTCCACAAGGATGTCTACAGGAAGATGAGGAAAGAGCCTCTTTCGAATCGCATAAATAGCGCCCGTTGCACCTAGCATAGAACCGATCTCACTCTCCTTTTTTCTCAAAAATTTCTCATACTTCCAGTAGATATCCATTCCCTTCCCGATGCTCGCCGCCTTGGTATGTCCGTTTGGCTTGAAATAAAGCTCTCCCGAAACACAACCGACTGAACGATCTTCAAAATTGGCCACAAGGGCTCGGACCGCCTCGCGGTCAAACTCCTGCCTTGCATCCGTAAAAACAAGAATAGAGCCGTGCGCCTCCTCAACGAGGGATTGCAGCACCTGTGGTTTCCCGAGATTTCTAACGAATCGAAAGAAGCGAACTCTCGGCGATTTGAACTTGGAAATGATCTCATCGGTCTTATCTAATGCTCCGTCTGAACCGACAAGAATCTCGAGCTTCTCCTCAGGGTAATCAAGTTCGAGAAGATTCAAAAGCTTCTTCTCAATCCACTTCTCTTCATTGAAAGCAGAGAGAATGATGCTTACCTTCGGTTCGGCCGCCCGCTTGTGAACCTTTTTCCTGGCAAACGAACTCACCGCAAAAAGGATAAGCGGATAACCCACGTAAGTGTAGAAAACGAGGAAGAAGGATAGCCAAAATAAGATAATCATCGGTTCATTACCTTCCTTTTTACGCTAGCGAGCGCATCATAGAGAGAAGGGGTGAAGAGGCCACGCGCCCCCGATTTGAGCGCCTCCCAATGTCTCTTTGCGCCCAGTCTCCCTTGTATCATTTGAGAAAATTCTCCACTCGATAAATTCTTCCGAACAGCAAGTCGCTTCAGACACAGTGGATTGCCTTCTCTTTCATTTAAGTCGAACTGGGATGTGAAGACGAATTCATAACCCGCTTCCTCCGCAAGCCTGCTGATCCGAGGCTGATAAAATCCTCTCGGAACAGAAAAGCTTCTTATTGGACCCCTCCATTTCTTCTCCAAAACCTTTTTAGACTCTGAAAGCTCTTCGCGCAGTTCCTCCTCCGAGAGGTCGGTCAAAGGGATATGCCTTTTCCCGTGCGAACCTATCTCAAAACCCTGTTCTCTGAGCTTCCTGATTTCATCCCACCCCATATGACCTTTTGTGCCAACCAGATCAGTCGGAATAAAAAAGATACCTGCTAAATCCATTTTCTTCAAACGAGGGGCCGCATAGTCATAATGACTCTGAAGCCCGTCATCAAACGTTAAAAGGAGAGGTTTTTTGCGCTGATCTCCTCTTCTCCACTCTTTGAGTTCATTGAGAGTTAACAATGAGAAACCCTGTGCCATAATTTCTTCGAGTTGCGCCTCAAAAGCAGAAAGGGATACGGCGTATTCGTCTCCCACGCTCTGAATGGCGTGATAGTTTAAGATGGCGAGGCGTGATATCATTCCCCTACCTCGCGTACTTTTCTGGCGTAGACAATCATTTTATTGCTGCGCCCAAACATTCTGGCAATGGATTGCGCTATGGGAAGAAGGGTATTCACTAAATGATGAAGTGGATCTTTTCTATAATGGACGTTGATTTTCTCTCTCGCGAATTCAAGCGGCGTCTCATCCTGTTCAAATTCGAGCAGTTCGAATCCCGATCTTCTGAGAAGCATTTCAATCGTCCTCTTTGTGTAAGAAAAATAGTGAGGGGTATAGTAGACATAGTTGAGAAGAAAGCTTCCTCGTTTTCCGAAAAGCTTGTAACAGGTGCGCCCGGCCTGCTTAAAGAAGCTCTCTTCATCAGGCGTTTTCAGCACAACAATGCCGCCTTTGCGAATGATGCGATTAGCTGCTCTCATATTTTCGATTGGCCGCCTGATATGTTCAATCACATCCCAAAGTGTGATCACATCAAACTCGCTCGATTCAAAAGGCGCATTTTCAAGGGTTCCAACACGAACCTCTAGGCTGTAGGTCTCCTTCGCTGCCTGAGAAGCTGCCTCAGAAATGTCGAGACCTTTTGCCTTCCAGCCCCGAGTTCTTGCTATTTCCAAGAAATGACCCATCCCGCAACCCACATCGAGAAGATTGCCCGTTTTGTGTCCCACTAAAGCCTCAATTTTATTCAAACGTTTTTCGAATTCTTTGACGAACACACCACGGATACCCTCTTGAAGATAAATCTTTTTCTGTTCTTCGTTGTCCCAATAAAGCGTCTCTTCAGGATCAAGCTCTCCTCCTCTAGATTCAAGAAAGACAAGCCCGCACCTCGAGCATTTAAAGACCTTCACACCACTTGACAACACCTTTCCAGGAATCAGTATTTCAAGCTTTGAGGTCCGACAAAAGATGCACGATTCAGCTATGATTGTTTGTGTTGTCATCCCTGGCTGCCTTTCTTCAACATCTCTTCATCGAACGCACCAAAAACATATGGCACGGTGGAAAGAAATGCCATGGGACGGTGATAGATCGGTTTTTCATAGATGAGTCCGTCCATGATGGGGTCCTGTGAAAATTGCTGGTGGTCTAAAAGCCCTTTAAGATTCCTCTCTGAGACCTCAATAAAGAATGGATCATGAGTAGTGAGATAGGCGTAGGCGAGACCATGCAAGATGGTCGGGCCTGAGTAGGGAAGTGGAGCGAGGTATCGAACCAGCCTCAGAAACATCTCCTTCACCTCTTCATCCTGAGTTAACTCATGATAACTGATCAAGGCACCCACTAAATAACCAGCCATATAGAGTTCGTGTTTTTCGCCACTCCAAATATGAAAGATTGGATTGTAATTTTCGAGAAA
>JACOVU010000072.1 GCA_016177155.1 Candidatus Omnitrophota bacterium
ATAAGTAAACACCGAGGCCGATACCAAGAGAAAGCTGGCCAAGCAATTTGACCAATGCTGAAAGCCCGCGCGAATTTTTTCGCTTTAGTTTCAAAAAATCATCAATAAATCCAATCACACCAAACCAAACTACCACCGCTAGCGAAATGAGAAGAAAGCGATTATTTAAATTTCCCCAAAGCAAATTGGCGATCAAAATACTCCCCACAATCAGAACGCCCCCCATGGTGGGCACGTTACTCTTTTCTGCATAAAAGGCGTGAATCTTTTCAGCATGTTCCCGCTTAGCGAAATTGATGACGCTTAAACTACGAAGCCACCGAATCACCAGAGGACCTAATAAAAGTGAGAGTAAAAACGCAGTAACGCTCGCACCCATGGCGCGAAAGGTAATATATTTGAAGATATTGAAAAAGAAAACGTAGTCCCTTAAGGGGTAAAACAAATAATAAAGCACAAAGAATCCTTTAAGCGAATGTGGAAGTTTTACTTAAGTATCGTTCTAAAAGACCTTTTACTTCATTCAATTTAATGCCGTGCGAGCCTTTGATGAAAACGGCATCACCATCTTTAAGCTGCTCAGCTAGAAACTGCGTTGCTTCTTGAGCATTTTTGACATGGGCGGATGTTCCGTTTGACCGATACGCCATAAATTCATCTACGGTAGATCTGCTTAACGGACCCACCCCAATTAAAACATCCACGCCTTGCTCAGCCAGCATGCGGCCAAGCATGGTGTGATAGCTAGGGGCATGATTGCCCAGTTCTAACATATCGCCAGCAACAATTATTTTTCGTCTTAATCCTGTTACTTCTTGAAAGGATTCCAGCGCGCGTTCAAAAGACTTGGGATTCGCATTATAGGAATCATCAACCACGCATACATTACGACCTTCAAGCCATTCCAAGCGGAAGCGCCCCGCAATCGAAGGAAGTGCTTGCCATGATTCGCTCAGCGATTTCAAATCGAGATTAAAGTAGGCCGCTGTTGCAATCGCACCTAATGCGTTCATGGCATTAAATGCCCCATACCCGCGAAGGCGGAATTCAAACTCTTCATTAACGCGAAAATAAATAATCCCTTCCTTTGCTACCAAATCTGAGAGAATGTAATCGCAATTTGAGCGAGTTCCAAAAGTAACCAGGCGGGATCGGCGATCGCTAAGACGTCGAATCAGTTCTGGATCATCGCCATTTGCGATGATGGTCCCTTGAACTCGATCTAAGTAATCGGCAAGTTCTAACTTGGCTTTATAAATTCCCTCAAGTGAACCGAAACCTTCGAGATGAACCGGATAAATGCCCGTGATCACTCCCACCGTAGGCTGAGCAATCTGAGTCAGCAAAGCAATCTCGCCGGGATGATTTGCACCCAATTCAAGTACCAGGCACTGATCGGATTTAGAAAGTTTGAATAAATTAAGCGGAACACCAATATGGTTATTCCAATTCCCATATCCTAACCGCACTCGAAATACCTCTGAAAGACAAACCCCAATACATTCCTTGGTTGTGGTTTTGCCTGCACTTCCAGTCACTGCTATAGTAGGAACAGAAAATTGGGCACGATAATACCGCGCAAGCCGCTGGAATGCTTTTAAGGTGTCTGAAACGAAAACGACGGGGTAAGAAGCATTGGGTAATTCCTTTTCGATCAAAGCACAAACTGCTCCTTTCTGAAACGTCTGCGCCAGAAAGGAATGGCCGTCAAAACGTTCGCCCCGAAGTGCAATGAATAACTCACCCGGCTGAACCGTTCGACTGTCGCAAGAAATCCCTGTGACCGTGTCTCGACTTTGTCCGCCGATTAATTTTCCACCGCAAGCTTGTGCGATTTCGTAGAGGGTAAACATCTTTGTTTCAACCAATAGCGCGTGACTTCTTGATCGCTAAAAGGTCGTTTTTCCTTTCCAAAAATTTGATAATGCTCATGACCTTTTCCAAAAATAAAAACAAGATCTCCTCGTTGGGCAACGTGAATGGCATACCGAATCGCTTCCTCGCGATCAACCAAGGTGACAACCTTTGTCCTTTTGCTTCCCTCTACACCGAGCTCGATTTCTTCTAAAATAGCTTCGGGTATTTCACTACGCGGATTATCAGACGTCAAAATCACGACATCTGAATAACGGGTTGCAATTTCTGCCATTATTGGCCTCTTCGCTCGGTCACGATCCCCTCCGCAACCAAACACCGAAACGACACGATTCTTTGGAAGTCCTTCAAGCGATGAAAGAACGTTGTAAAGACCGTCTGGTGTGTGCGCATAATCCACAAATAGAGAAAAGTCCTGTCCTTCATCAATTTGCTCTAATCGACCAGGAACTCCGGGGAAACTCGTTAAGTGCAAAACTAGTTCCTTAAGGTCAAAACCTTCCTCGGCGAGAGTTACGAGTGCAGAAGCAACGTTATAAACATTGTGGCGAAGAATGAGAGGTGCAGAAACTTCAATAGCCTTTCCTTTCCCTAACAATTCAAATTTTACTCGATCTGAAAAGAGTTGAATTTCCCGGATTCGATAAGAACAGGTTTGACTGACTCCATACGTGGCGACTTGAGACCGACCTTTGAGTTCGCCAGCAAGCCGAGTGCCGTAAGAATCGTCACCATTGATAACAGAATGACCGGGCGGATTAGTTCCGAAAAATAATTTTCGTTTCGCTTGATAGTAGTCCTCGTAATTCTTATGATAATCCAAATGATCCTGTGTCAAGTTTGTAAAGACAACGCTTGAGAAATCAATTCCCTCCACACGATTTTGGTCAAGCGCATGAGAAGAAACTTCCATGACACAGTAAGAAGCTTTATTTTCGACCATCTGACTAAAAAGCGCTTGAAGCACTTCAGGGCCAGGGGTGGTGTTTTCGGCGGCTTGTTTTCTTACGCCATCATCATAATAAATCGTCCCAATCAAACCTGAGCGGTTCACTTGG
>JACOVU010000073.1 GCA_016177155.1 Candidatus Omnitrophota bacterium
GGAACGCTGCCTCGCAATGACGGAATATGGTGATTTGAAATGGTTACTGAAAGCCTCGAATCGAAAAAGAAACGTGCCTTAGAAATTATTAGGCGTCTTAAGAAGAAATTTCCGGACGCGAAGATAGAACTCAATTTCAAAAATCCAATCGGACTTCTCATGGCGGTCATTCTTTCGGCTCAGTGTACCGACAAGCGCGTGAACCTGGTGACGCCTGCACTCTTCAAAAAATATAAGACTGCCAAAGATTACGCAAACGCGAATGTTAAAACCTTTGAGAAAGAAATTCGTTCCACAGGTTTTTATCGGGCGAAGACCAAAAGTATTATTGGGGCATGTCGGGAAATCGTGAAACGATTTGGCGGGAAAGTTCCAAATCAAATGGAAGATCTTGTGACGCTCCCCGGTGTTGGGCGAAAGACGGCCAATGTGATTTTGGGAAATGTTTATGGAATTCCGGGCATCGTGGTGGATACTCATGTGAAGCGGATTGCGAATCGCTTGGGGCTTACGAATCACGAGGACCCTGTCAAAATCGAGTTTGAATTAAACGACATTATCCCCAAGAAAGAATGGACCTTATTTTCTCATCTGATCATTTGGCATGGGAGGAGAACGTGTTTTGCCAGGAAACCCAATTGTGCCGATTGTTCGGTGAACGACCTGTGTCCTTCCCGAGAAGATGTGAAACAAGTGTCGGTCGGATTAAAAAGTAGGGGCGGGGTTACCCCGCCCCTACAAGTTCGTTCGCGATGACGGATTGTTTATGATTGCGAAAGAACGAGTTAAAGCCCTTGCCCAAGAAATCGGTTTTCACGCCTGCGGAGTCACTCTTCCAAAATCAATTCCTGAAGCAGAAGAAACATTTGAAGCATGGAGAAAGCAAGGCAAACACGGCGAGATGAAATATCTGGAAGACTATCAAGTGAGAAGAAAACAGTTTTGGGGTCGCTTCTCTCAAGCGAGGAGCGTGATTGTATTGGGAGTTAATTATTTTTCGAGTCAAACAGTACCAGGTACGGTTGCGAAAAAGGGGACAGACTATAGTCTGTCCCCTTTTTCTGTGGCACGTAACGTACCTGGTACTGATTCAAACTTAACCGGTCGAATTGCGCGTTATGCTTGGGGGCGCGATTACCACCAAGTTATTTCTGAACGGCTTGAACTTCTCAAAACACGGCTGAGGCAAGAAGTGGGTCGAGAGCTATTTTTTGAGTCCGCGGTGGATACCAAACCTTTGCTTGAGCGAACGCTGGCCCAGCGTGCGGGGCTTGGTTTTATGGGCAAGCAAACTCAACTGCTTTCGCTTCAGTTTGGGCCTTGGCTTTTTCTAGCGGAACTCATTACCGATCTTGAACTAGAACCCGATCAGCCGTTTCAAGGAAGTTGCGGAACGTGCCGTCTTTGTATTGATGAATGCCCGACGGATGCGATTGATGAATCGGGAACGATTGATGCGAGGATTTGTATTGCCTATTTAACCATTGAGCACAAAGGCGAAATTCCAGAGGCCCTCCGACCCAAAATTGGAAATTGGGTGTTTGGTTGCGATGAATGTTTAAATGTGTGCCCTTATACCGCAAAACAAAAGGAAACGAGTTGGGAGGAACTCAAAGCTCAAGAAGGATTTGGACCAGAACTTCATCTTTTAGAACTCTTTGAAATTAAAAGCAATGGAGCGTACGAAAAACATTTTTCTGAAAGCCCCATTTCGCGCGCGAATCGGAAACAACTGCTCCGGAACGCCTGTGTGGTGCTGGGCAATTTAGGAAGAGAAGAGGCCACCCCTTATCTTAAAAAGGCGCTGGAAGACTCTTCCGATTTAGTGCGGGAGTATGCCGAGTGGGCCATTAAACGAATTCAAGAAAGGAAGAAAGGGATAAACCTTTTCCACCCCTCAAGCGTCTAATAGGGTGAAAGTAAAACAATTTGGGAAAAGGGGGATTTAAGCCATGAACAACAGAAACATTACCATTAATTGGAAGCTCGTTTTGATCGTGGGTTGCCTCTTGTTGGGGTTCTCACCCTATGGGCAGGCGGAAGACGCATCTCAGTCCGGTCAATCAGTCCGGGACCGCATTGCCTATTTGAAGACGCTTCGGGAGCAAGACCCACAAGCGTTTCAGGAAGAGATGAAGAAGCATCGGGAAAAATTGAAAAATCGGCTTGAGCAACTTAAAACGGAAGACCCAGCTAAGTATGAGGAAGTTCGCGCTCGCAGGCGTGGACATTTCAAGGAACGTTTGGCGAAACTCCGCGAGGAAGATCCAGAGCATTTCGAAGAAGTGCTTACAAGACGACGCGAACGTCTAGAACGTCAGGCTGAATTTTTTAAGACACACAATCCAGAGAAATATGAGGAATTTGTAAACAAACGAATGAACCGTCTCGAGCAGTTTAAGCAAAACCATCCCGAACGTTTTGAGGAATTTGTCAAAAATCATCCTCATTTCCGGGAGCGTCTTGCGCACCGCGATCGCCGGGAAGATGTGTTGGACCGCCACGAAGATCGGCGTGACCATCGTGAAGATGTTCGCGACCGACGAGAGGACATTCGGGACAGGCGCGAGGATGTATTAGATCGGCGTGAAGATATCTGGGATGCCAAGCATGACGGCGGAAAGCGCGACCGACTGGAAGATATTCGCGATCGAAAGGAAGACGTTTTGGATCGACGTGAAGATGTTCGCGATAAGCGTGAAGACCGTTGGGATCGCCGTGAAGATCGGCGCGATTATCGTGAGGATGTTCGAGATCGTTTCAACCGTAGACCTGGACCGCGGGGCGGTGCGCAGCCGAGGAGAGGATAATTGATGGAACGTACGGCTCTTTCAGATGAAGAGTTGGTTACTCGCGCGCGCGGAGGCAATCGAGATGCCTTCGGCGCGCTTGTTTTGCGCTACGAACGGCACGCCATCTTGATTGCAGAAGGTATTTTGGGGAATTGGGAACTGGCGAAAGATGCTTCTCAGAACGCTTTTGCAAAGGCTTATTTTGCACTGAAGAAGTTCCGAGAGGATTCAAAGTTTAAGACTTGGTTTTTTAGAATCGTGATGAATGAGGCAAAAGATGTCTATCGGAAGGAAAAGTCGCGCGGGCGATTTAAAATGTGGTCTTCCGAGGAAACAGAAGAGGGTGAAGAAAAGTCCATTTTGGAATTGATTCCGTCTGAAACCGAATCTCCTCGGGAACTCTTCGAAGCGCGTGAATTGAAAAACCAATTAGAGCGCGCGATCAGCCAACTGCCCGATCGATTACGTCAGGTATTTGTTTTAAGATATTTGAACGGACTTTCCATCCGAGAGATTAGCGAATCGCTCGGAATTGCCATTGGAACGGTGAAAGCTCATTTGGCCCAAGGGGTTCATAAGTTGAAAGAATTTTTAAGTCCTGTGGTAGCAGAGGCGCAAGGCAAAAGTAATTTAAGGAGGTGAGGATCATGAATCAAGAAGAGTTGCCGCCTGAGCTTGAAAAGATTTTGAAACGAGTCAAATTAAAAGAACCGCCTGAGAGGTTAATGAAAGATTATCTTTCTGGGGTGAATGCAAAAATTGATCGTCGAGGACAAGGATTCCATGTGAGTTTCCCTCAAGTCGCTTTGGCGTGTGTGATTGGGCTTTCTCTCGTGGGCGTTCTTTACTTGACGTTCATGGCTCGCCCTAAAGCCATTGAACTGGTTTCCGAACCGATCCAAAAGGTGGAAGCCAAGCCTCAAGTCGTTGCGGTGGAAAGTCAGGTTCAAGCGACTCAGAAGGCGCTTTCGGTCGAAGAAGAAATGGCGGTGCTTGAGGCGTTCAGTGAAGAGCATGGCGAAGGCGTGGCGGAGTTCTTTGGAGATGAGGAGATGTTTGAAGATCTCAGTCAACTAGATGAAGTCGAGCTTGCCACCCCACCTAATGCTCCAGCATCGCGTGTTTAACTTTCCTCTGGACACCGTATTTTACAGGAGTTAAGCTGGCATAGCTCTTTCTAAAGCTTTCCGCGATACATCCGATAGATTAAGGGGTGAATCAGTTTCATTAAAACAAGGGAGGAATTTAATGAGAAAACTATTTGCATTGTTGTTAGTCTTGTTGGTTGCTTTTGCACCCATGAGTTTTGCTATCGATAAAATTTGTGAGTTGGCCGGTTCGGACAGCTATGTGGAAGCCGCTTCAGGTAAGCTCATGCGCGGGGTTGCAAATGCTGCGTTTGGATGGGTGGAGCTTTTGAGACAACCTTCCATTCAACCTGATATTTGGAACGGGATCGGACAAGGGCTCGTCCAGACGATCGCACGGACAGGTTCTGGCATCTTTGAAGTAGCGACGTTTATTGTTCCTGATGCCAAAATTCCGACTCCTTCTCCAGCATGCCCGCTTGAAATGCTAGGTTCTGAGAAAGCCGGTTCATAAAGTAATCTGAGTTTTAAAAAAGGGGGACAGACTA
>JACOVU010000076.1 GCA_016177155.1 Candidatus Omnitrophota bacterium
TGAAAATGGGGACAGATTATAATCTGTCCCCATTTTCTGCGGCAACATTTGGAACACTACCCCGCAATGACAAGTCGGTGTCCCCAAGTCACTTGCGAGGTGGTTGGGTTAGTTTCTCAGGCGAAAGAATTTCACGAAGTTTCTTCTCGGGAAGCAACTTCCACTCCAAAATAATCTCCCGCATCGTCTTTCCCGTTTTCACTGATTCCTTCACTACTTCAGCCGCTTTGCTGTAACCAATGTAGGGATTGAGTGCCGCGGCAATCCCATAACTTGTCTCCGCATATTGAAAGCAGTGCTCTTTATGGACTTCGATTCCCACAATGCAAAAACGCGTGTAAACATTCATGGCGTTCTTTAAAATTTCGATGGAAGACAGCAGATTATGAACCACGGTTGGGATCATCACATTTAATTCAAGCTGCCCTGCTTGGGTTGCCAGGGCAATTGCGTGGTCATTTCCAATCACCTGGAAACAGGTAATGGTCATTACTTCAGGCATCACGGGATTGATCTTCCCAGGCATGATCGAGGAACCGGGTTGTCTTGCAGGAAGCATGATCTCATTGAAGCCCGTCTTCGGACCGGAACTTAAAAGCCTGAGGTCATTTGAAATTTGGATGAGCGATAAAGCAAGCGTCCTCAATTCTCCCGATACCGAACTAAAATCGGCTGTGCTCTGCATGAGTTCAAATAAATTTTTCCCATTCCGCAACTCAAAACCGGTAATCCGACTCAAATTCTGGACGAGTTTCTTTCGGTAAGCAATCGAGGTGTTCAAACCCGTACCCACGGCCGAACCGCCGATACCCAGCTCGTGAAGATGTTCCTCCGCACTTTTAATTTGGGCGATTCGCTTCTCAATCTGGCGCGCATAGCCAGAAAATTCCTGCCCAAGCGTTACCGGAGCGGCATCTTGCATGTGTGTACGCCCTGCTTTCACGATTCTTCTGAATTCGCTTGCTTTCTTTGAAAGCGTTTGAACCAGTTTTTCCGCAACGGGATAAAACTCGTGAAGAAGTTTGATCGTCGCAACCCGAAGCGAGGCGGGAATGACATCGTTCGTCGATTGACCCATGTTCACATGGTCATGAGAATGAACTTTCGAATGATCTCCTTTTCGGTAGCCCAAAATCTCAAGCGCTCGATTGGCGATCACTTCATTCGTGTTCATGTGCTGCGAAACGCCAGCACCCGATTGAAAGACATCCACCATGAATTGATTTTGCAATTTCCCGGCCATGACGTCTTCTGAAGCGCGAATAATGGCTTTCCCAATTTTGGGATTGAGTCGCTTTAAATGAACGTTGGCTTGAGCGGCTGCTTTCTTGATGGCTGCCGTGGCCCACACAAAGGACGGATGAAACCGGAGACCGGAAATCGGATAATTTTCAATCGCACGAGCGGTTTCTGATCCATAGTAGGCAGAGGCTGGAATTCGTTTTGTACCCAGCGAGTCATGTTCGATGCGAGTTTTCATTTGATATCCCCTTCAACCCTCCGGGGACAGGTCTATAGACCTGTCCCCGTTTGTTTTTGATCTTGGGGAGTCAAATATAGCGTAATTGTTCTGATTAATCAAGGCCTTGTCGAGTTCAAAAAAGAAAATTAAAAATCCAACCTAAAAGGAAGACCTGAGGAATGGTCACCCCAAGCATCCAAAGCGCAGTCCGCCTTCCCAAATTGACCCAAACGAGACCGACTTCCGTATAATCGGTGACAACTCCTCCCATGAGAAAGGCAAAGGCATTTCCCAAGGCTCCCGTTTGTTTATAAATTTCGAAGGCAAGCGGCGACGTTCCCTCAGAACAAATTTCAAGTACGGTTGCGATTACAAGCGTCATAAAAAGCCCGAGAAAAGAAGGACCTAAAAAGCGGTGAAAAATGTGTTCGGGGATAAAAGCGGAAACGAGACTCGCCAAAACCATGCCAAGCAAAATCCACCAGAGCACCATGTTGGCCAATTCATACGTTCCCCGCCATACCCCGCGAATATCTTCACGAACTTGATCTGGGGTTAACCGGTAATTCCCAAAGCGTTCTTTCAAATCTTTCCGAATAGAAAAGCCTGAATCAAGGAAAACCGTATGTTTATTTTTTTCAATCCAGTCCTTCCGATCCAAATATTGAAACGTAAGACCCGTGACCATGGACACAACAAGTGCAGCCATAATGATTAAAACGCCCCGCCATCCAAAAAACCCGATCAAAAGGAAGGTAATGGGAAGATTGGCCCAGGGACTCGCTAAGAGAAAACTGACCACCGCCGGGCCGGAAGCTCCCTTCTTATGGAGTTCCATCGAAAGCGCAATCACCCCATGACTGCAGGCACTCGCCAGAAAACCAAGTCCCGTCGCATAAAGAATGGTTCTTTTTTTCCTTCGCGCTAAGATTTTTGAAATGTATTCGCGCGGAATATAACGATCAATCAAACCACCCACTAAAAATCCAAGAAGGATCGGAAGCCAAATGATGCGGACATAATCCAAAAAGGAGATTCGAAATTTCTGAAGATGAGGAAAGACAAACGACAAGGCGAGAAGAATCAATGCAATCAGCGAAACGACAAAAAGTGGTTTCCGAAATAACCGTGAAAAGGGGACAGGCAGGGAAGTATTGCCTGTCCCCTTTTCATTTTTCTGAACGTGGCAGGCGTGTCCTTCTTCATTCATACACAAGCATCCCCCCAAAATAACCGGCCATGGCAATCAACATATTCCCACTCAGTGAAAAAAGAAAATGAGTCATTGCGTAATGTCTATCCCCGATCTTTGCAAAACGCCAGTAGAAAGCACGAACCGTGTAAAGGATAAAAACGCTAAGCGCCGCAATGACATGGGTTCTCACCTTTCCCGTGATATTTTGAATCCCCCCCACATCAATCAAACCTGCGATCATCGCCAGAATCATTCCCAGATAGGCCAAGCGAAAAGAAAACCTGGCAAAACGCAAATAACCCTCGTCTTTCTTCGCCAACCAAAAGGTCAAAAGGATGAGCTCTAAAAAATAAAAAGCGATTGGGAAATGAACGGCAATCGGGTGAATCGGAAGAGGCAATTTCATGACGACCTCCTGGTTGAAGTTAACATTTGCAAAAGTATTCTATTCCATTTATTGTATAGCTCAATGGAAAAAGAAGGCGCTTTTCACATTCATACCACCCAGCGGGCGGCTCTGGGAACTGTCTTTTTGGCAGTTTTAATCGATCTTATGGGCTTTGGGATCATCCTTCCCCTGCTCCCTTTTTATGCCTCCGTTTTCGGAGCAACGCCTGTCCAAGTGGGCCTTCTCTATAGCATTTATCCTTTTGCCCAACTCATTTTTTCACCGATCTGGGGTGGACTTTCAGATCGAGTGGGCAGAAGACCCATTATGCTTTTGAGTACCTTGGGCGCTTCGGTAGCCTATCTTATTTTCGGCTTAGCCCATACCCTAGCCTTACTTTTTATTTCAAGATTTATCGCGGGCGTGATGGGGGGAAACATTTCAACGGCTCAAGCGTATGTGGCCGATGTCACCACACACGAAGATCGGGCAAAGGGAATGGGGCTCATTGGAGCGGCTTTCGGTATTGGCTTTGTCATTGGTCCTGCGATTGGAGCGCTTCTGATCCACCCAAAATTTTTGGAGTCGTTCCAGATCTCAGTTCAAAATGAATTTGCCCTGCCTGGCTTTTTTGCCGCAGGCCTTTCTTTTCTCAGTTTTCTGCTGGTGATGTACAAGCTGCCGGAAACCGTCAAGAAACAAGAAAATGGGGAAACAAAAATGATCAAAGCCAGTATCTTTACGCCTGCATTTTGGAAGTTTATTTTCGAGGTGGGCCAGAAAGGATTTTTTCCATTATTTTTGATTAGTGTGTTCCTCATTGTATTTGCCCAGGCAAGTCTCTATAGCGCCTTTCCGCTGTTCTGCAAAAACCAACTGGGATTATCTGCAGATCAAGTGGGAATTTTCTTTGTCTATATGGGCGTTATTGCCATTGTCATTCAAGGTGGTTTAATTAAACGCCTGACCAAAAAATTTGGCGAGAAAACACTCTTTCTTGCCGGAAATATTCTCATGTTAACCGGTTTGGCGCTTATTCCTTTCACCGGATCCCAAACTACCTTATTCTTCACCCTGGGCATCATGAGCGTGGGCGGAAGCTTAAACGTTCCAACGCTCAATAGTTTAATTTCAAAAGAAGCTCCTCCGGAAAAAATGGGGGTAACGATGGGAACTTCTCAAGGAATCGCTTCCTTGAGCCGCGTCATCGGTCCGACGTGGGGGGGATTTCTTTATGAAATCGGGTTCAGACTACCATTTCTCCTAACGGCGGTATTTTTATTAGCGACGATACAAATCGGGCGTAAAATCAAGCGTAGATAAAACAAATGGAATGTTTAGGAATGCTCACATTCCGCCTTGGGTGAACTATCCGATTGCGAACTCCCGCCCATTACTCCCGCTCCAAAGGCGATATTGCGGCCGCCCTGAGCTCCTTCTAAAACGGCGGTAGGCGTAGAAGCTCCCGCTAATTGGCCCATCGGACTTCCGCGGAAAGCATCGAACTCACCAAACGAAGGTGAACGCTCCGCTTGTGAAACTTGGTTCATTAATTTTCCAGAAGCGTCGCGAGTCTCAGTACCGATCACCTTTCCACTTTTGTCTGTAATTGTAATGGTTGTCGTTCCATCCTTCAATTTTTTTCCTGTTCTCGTAATCCCTGTTTTTGGATCTGTGGTGCTGCCTTCAATCATCACGTTGGAATCAATTCTTCCCTGAGTGGTTTGATCGATGACATTTCCATCCTCGTCCGTCTTCGTTACGGTTCTCGTTCCGTCGGCATTCCCTTGCGCCGTAGTGGTCACGCCCGTATCGGGATCGGTCGTACTTGCTTTCTGTAAAAGTGGCTTTCCTTCGGCATCCGTCCGCCTGACAGTTTGAGTTCCATCCCGGTAAAAATCAGTGATTGTTCGAATCCCTGTTCGAGGGTCTATGGAGGTGGAAGAAACCAAATTTCCCAACCGGTCATAACTATCTTCATGAATAACATTTCCGTTCAAGGTGGTCGTGGCCAGCGTTCCGCCTCCAGCGTTTCTGAAATATCCGCCGCGACGTTCCCGAAAATTGGTGATCGCGCCGGTACTGCTGTTGATGACAGAAGTTTGGACAGTTCCAGGATCAAAAACAACTTGGTCGCCGTATTTATTGTAATCAATTTCTTTGGGTTCCGGTTCCTTGAAACTGCCAAAAAAGTTTGAGAAATCAGGACCTTTATCCGGAACTTTTGGTGCTGAATCTCGATCGTCACCAGTAAGAGGCTCAGGGTCGGCAAGCGGCATAGCATCCTTCACAGGTTCTTCCGTCTGAGACGAATTTTGATCGGAATCGGACTTTTTATCCTTTAGGATCATGCCAGGTTCGTAATCAGGCAGAAAATCCCATTCATCGGTCCGTGGTTGTGGTTTCTTTGGTGTCATGAATTGCCCCTTCTTGATTTGCTCCAACTCCCATTCATAGCGAAGCCGGTCCTGTTCAGCCCGCTCTTTCTCGCGAATCTGACCAAGAACCCTTGAGTCGATATACTTGCGCTCTGTCTGGCCCTTGCTGTGGTTGAACGGGTCGTTATAAGTAATGACTGTACGCTCACCGGTTTCCTGATTGACATAAGACTCCGACTTCACCTTAGGAAATATATCGTCCTTTCCAGATGACCCATGATACGTTTTACTGAATAGTTCGACGCCGGTTTCCCGATCATACGTATGGACCTCGGTTCCGCCGTTAGGAAGTTGAATCGTCTCGGTCCTCCGTCCAAATTCATCCTGCCCTTCTGTCACCAGCCCATTTGCGTAAGCAGAAATGGGAATGGAAAATACGATGGACACGGCAAGGACAAAACTTTGCAACATATTGGCATACTTTATAGACATAATTTCTCCTTCTGTTAGCTACCAAAAGTATGCCTTACGAAGAATTTAGTTTCAAATCGGAGAGAGCAACAATTTGGAAGGAACGCTTTATCCCGCTTACTTCTTTAATTTATTTAGTTACTCGAAGGAGAGTTTAACTTTGGGTTTTGCTTAAGCAGCACTTCTTATACTTCTTCCCGCTGCCACAGGGGCAGGGATCATTTCGGCCGATTTTAGGACCGACGTGAACGGTGGTTTCTGGATGAGGTTCTTTTGCGCCTCCGTCAGAATGTTTTCCTTCAGGCGCATGAAGATGTTCTTTTTCTTTACCCTTCGAAACAAAGGGGTTCTTACTCGATTTTAATGTCCGCTGCACCCTTAGCTGTTGCAGCTCTTTTTGTCTATTGTCTATCGGTTTCACCCCGTTAGGTCTCCTTTCAGGAAGACAATCCTGCCATCATTCTAAGTCCTACAAAAAATAAAGTGAGGGCGCTAAAAATGACCATTAAGAGTTCTGGCATCACGCGCTTCGTGACAAACCACTTTTTTAAGAATCGTACGCCGAGAACGATTGCAACCACCAGACTGATCCAATAAGCTCCCCTCACCCCCTGGGTAAAACCATAAGCACAACCGATCAGAATGATTCCTGAAACCGATCCCGCAATTAAGGACGCTTTGCTTTTAGCTTTGACATAACCAATCATTCCTCCGACGAGCGCAAACAATCCGTAAAGGAAAACAACGATCGTTGAAATATTGATCATGAGCTCCTCCTCGTGGGCTTGCCTTCTTATCTCAAGTATACTTCAATTCAAGCACCACTTTCACTTTTTTTCTCCTCCATCTTCCGCCAGATAGCGGCTAAGAAACTGGCAATGAGCGAATGGAATACGCTTGAGATCGCGCTCGGAATAGCCACTAAAGGATCGACGAAATTCGCGCGCGCGAGCACGACCCCAAGTCCTGAATTTTGCATTCCGACTTCGATCGAAATCGTACGAGCTTGAATTTCACGACGTACCCAGATCTTGCTAAAAACATAACCCAAGAGGAATCCAAGCGCGTGCAATGAAAAAACCGCTAAAATCAATTTCAAACCCGATTCAATAATTTGGTCTCGTCCAGCACCTACAATACTTGCCACAATGAGCGTAATAAAAATAACGGCAACAAGCGGCGAAAAAGTGACAAGTCTCTTGGTAACTCTTGGGAAAAATCGGTTCATAAATAAACCAATGGCGATAGGTAAAATCACCACTTGCACCGTGCTCCAAAAAAGACCCCAAGCATCCACTTCCACTCGGCTGCCTGCAAGCCACGCCGTTAAAACAGGAGTCATCACGACTGCTAGAAAAGTGGAAATCGCAGTTATGGTCACAGAAAGCGGAACATCGGCACGGGCCAAATAAGAAACCACATTGGAAGCCGTTCCGCCTGGACAACACGCGACCAAAACCAGCCCAACCGCAAGCTGCGTTGGTAAATTAAAAACGTAACCCAAACTCCAACCCAGGAACGGCATGACCATATACTGCAGAAAGACACCGATAAACACCCATGTTGGATACCGCACCACCTCGCGGAAATCTTCAAGCGTGAGCGTGAGCCCCATCCCAAGCATGATGATGGCAAGACCAATGGGAATCAGAGGGCCCGTAAACCATGTGAAAAATAGCGGATGAACCAATGCAACAAGGGAGGCAATCAACACCCAAAACGGAAAAGCATTAGTGAGTCGATTGATCATCTTTGTTTCAACCCAGTTCAAGCTCGATACTTACCGGACAATGGTCTGAACCCATGACCTCAGATAAAATTTGTGCGTCTTTCAGATGCAGCCTGAGCGCTTTTGAAATCAGGAAATAATCAATTCGCCAGCCGATATTTCGCCTGCGGCAATTATTCATTTGACTCCACCAAGTATAATGCCCGCCTTCTTCATAGAATTCTCGGAAGGTATCCAAAAAACCACCCTTGATAAAATTGGAAAATCCTGCGCGTTCCTCATCGGTAAATCCATGGTTTTTATGATTCGATTCTGGATTCGTAAGATCAATTTCCTTGTGCGCCACATTTAAATCGCCGCAAAACACAACGGGCTTTTTCGCTTCAAGCTGTTTAAGAAATTTAAGGAAATCCCGATCCCATTCCTCACGGTAAGGAAGCCGCGAAAGGTCGCGTTTGGAATTCGGCGTATAAACATTCACGAGGTAAAACACGTCAAACTCGGCTGTAATCACGCGTCCTTCCTGATCGTGTTTCGGATTTCTCATTCCATACATTACATCAACCGGTTTTGCCTTAGTGAAAACGGCTGTTCCAGAATAACCAGGTTTGTCAGGCGGCGAATTCCAGTGTTGCTGATATTGGATCAGTAGGGGCAATTCATGAA
>JACOVU010000077.1 GCA_016177155.1 Candidatus Omnitrophota bacterium
AAAAATGGTGGGCGGTACAGGGCTCGAACCTGTCACCTCTACCATGTCAAGGTAGCGCTCTAACCAGATGAGCTAACCGCCCACTTTCAAATACTCGTTTAAAAATTCTTTCATCCGTCTTAAAGCTTTTCCTCGATGAGAGACGGAATGCTTCATTTTGGGTGGGACTTCTCCAAATGTTTTACCAAAATCAGGATAGAAAAACAAGGGATCATATCCGAAACCACTTGTACCCTTCATTTCCCCAGCAACAAAACCGTCGACATGCTCTTCAATCACTGCAATCACACGGGAAGGCTCTGCTAAACCCATCGCGCAGTGAAAAGCTGCCTTTCTCTTCTCTTTTGGAGCTCCTGTTAAAAGCTCAAGTACCTTTCGGCAATTTTTGAGGTCATCTTTTCCAGGGCCTGAAAAACGCGCTGAATGCACTCCCGGCTCGCCCTTCAAATGATCAACAACAAGGCCTGAATCTTCTGCCAGGGTGAGGCATCCTGTTTGTTTGGCGTACCCAAAAGCTTTTTTTTCCGCATTCTCCTGAAATGTTTTTCCATCCTCATCGACATCGTGAACACTCGGAAAATCTTTTAACAACAACCATTGGATCGGTAGGTCAAAGAGAAGATCCTCGAGCTCTTTTAATTTTTTAAGATTGGTGGTTGCAACCAGTAAACGAGTTGGCACTTAGGAAAGTTTTACGAGTTTCTTTTGAAGGGCGATTAATTCCGAAATTCCTTTTTTACCCAAAAGTAAAAGATCATCCATCTCTTTTTTGGAAAAAGGATCGTGCTCGGCTGTTCCTTGAATCTCCACAAAGCGGCCAGCGCCCGTCATAACGATATTCATATCCACTTCCGCTTTTGAGTCCTCTTCATAACACAGATCGAGCACTGGTTTTCCATTCACAATTCCAACACTTGCTGCTGCGATGTAATCAAGAAGAGGGCTTGCGGCAATTTTTCCTTGATCTATCAATTTTTTGCAGGCATCCCCAAGCGCAATAAAACTGCCTGTAATACTTGCGGTCCGTGTACCGCCGTCCCCTTGAATTACATCGCAATCAATCCAAATGGCTCGCTCTCCTAATTTTGTTAAATCACATACCGCGCGCAAGGATCTTCCGATTAATCTCTGAATTTCATGAGTGCGACCGCTTAATTTTCCTTTTGAAGCTTCGCGTTGAATGCGTTCTGTGCACGAAGCAGGAAGCATTCCATATTCAGCGGTCACCCAGCCTTTTCCCGTGTCTCTCAAAAAAGCAGGCACTTTTTCATCCAGCGAAGCGGAACACACGACTTTCGTATTTCCCATTTCGATCAAACAAGAACCCAGCGCGTACTTGAGATAATTCCGTCTGATTGAAATCTTTCGAAGTTGATTGGGTAAACGACCATCGATACGTTTCATTTTTTACCTCTTAACCGCCCCCCCCATGTCACCTAATTCCCAAAATCTTATGAAGTCTTGGAACAATTCGAACATCATCAAGAATTCCAAGCGCAACCGTTTGAAGCTCGCTCAAAAGGTTCATTAAATCTGGATCTTCGTGCCCATCAACTTCAGCGCTGATCGGTTGTAAAATAAGAGGAACTTTGAGGTCAACACGAGAAATCATCGAGCATAAATTCTGAAATTCTTCGAGAACAATTTCTTTGGATATAATCATTTTAATGAATGTTTCCTTCTGAAGGCTCAACCTCAAAAATTGCTCATGCTCTTTCAAAAAAGACCTTTCTTTCGTTACCGATGCGGGCTTCACATCCATGGCAATCACATCACACCAATGAATGACTTGCTCCAGCACCTTCCAAAGAATTCCATTGGTCTCCAAATAAATTTTAAAACCCTCTTGCTTGAGACGAGGAAGTAATGCAGTCAGAAAAGAAACATAAAGAAGTGGCTCGCCACCCGTGAGGCTCACATAGCCATGAGGCCCTTTTTCTTGTTCCAATTTTTTTAAGCTTTCGATTGTTTGATCAAGATCAAGTCCATAACCGGGCTTCCCCAATTCATCGCAATATTCACAGTGAATGTTGCAAGCTTCAAAACGAAGGAAAAGATGGCGCTCGCCAAGATGTGTTCCTTCCCCCTGAAGTGATGAAAAAATTTCAGAAACGGCGGCCGTTTGAGTTGACATTACCTCGCCTTCCCTTTTTCCTGAAGCAAGGGATCTTCAAAGCCAGCTTCCTTAAACCCCCGCTCCCGCAGGAGACAGGAATCACACACACCGCATGGAAATTCACCGCCCTTATAACACGACCACGTCAATTCAAAGGGAACGCCCAACTCTTTTCCGAGTTGAATGATTTCGGATTTCTTCAATTGAATCAGAGGTGTTTTAATCTCAATTTGTTTGCCTTCTATGCCACATTTCGTTCCAAGCTTGGCAAGCCTTTCAAAAACATTCATATATTCAGGCCTACAATCAGGATATCCGCTATAATCCAACGCGTTTACCCCGATATAAATCGCTTCTGCATTCTTAGTTTCCGCATAGGAAAGCGCAAGGCTCAGCAAAATCGTATTGCGCGCAGGAACATAGGTTGCGGGAATATGGTTTGGAATTTCGTGAGCACTTCTATTTTCAGGAATTGGAATTTTTGGGTCTAAAAGTGCGCTTCCACCCCACGGCAAATCAATCGAAATCATTTCATGTTCCACTTTCAAATGTTCTGTAATTTGCTTTGCTGAGTGGAGTTCGCGCACATGGAGCTGGCCGTAATTGACAGTCAAAGCCAGTGGAACATAGCCTGCCTCGCGCGCCATATAAAGCGCGGTGGTCGAATCCAACCCTCCTGAAAGAAGACAGACCGCAAGTTTTTTCATCCCATCACCTCCATTTCTCGATGCGAAGCATCGAGAACGCAAAGCGTTTCAAAAGCGCGTGCTCGTTTTGCATGAGCGCGCTTTTGTAATGGAGGTGATGGGATCATAAGGTCCACTTCCCATTTCGGGTCACTTCAATCTTAAAACGCACCACTCTAACATTGTTAAGAGGTTCACCCAGGAAACGCGCCCCAATATCGATAAAATTTCTCGGTAGATCGCTGACAAATACTTCGAGCGAGCCCTTTGATTTTTCAGTCCTAGTCTGACCGGCTTGTTCCAATACTTCTCTAAGCTTTTCAACTGCTGCAGGCGCCGAATCAATCAGTTTTACTTTTGGCCCTACCAACTTCTGAATGGTTCGCCGAAGCATGGGGTAATGGGTACACCCTAAAATTAAGGTATCAATTTTCTTACGGAGAAGCGGCTTTAAATAACGCTTAAGCATCACCTCGATGACAGATCCGGCGAGAACCCCTTCCTCCACAAAGGGAACTAAAAGCGGGCAGGCCTGGGAAAAAACGAGAATGTTTCGATCGAGCTTCGTAATCGCTTTTTCATAGGCTCTCGAAGCGACGGTGGCTTGCGTGGCAATGACCCCAATACGCCTGTTTCGCGTTGTCTTTAAAACCCGCTCCGCGGTGGGGCGAATGGCATCCACAATAGGCAGGCGGTAATTTGATTTCAAATAGGAGTAGGCGGCGCTGGACGAGGAATTACATGCCACCACAAGCGCTTTTACGTTCCGACGAAC
>JACOVU010000078.1 GCA_016177155.1 Candidatus Omnitrophota bacterium
CCTACCTTGCCAAGTTTGGCAAAGAATTGGAGGTTCGGAACCTTGCTTACTTCAAGCGGGGTCTTCCCTTCAAGCTCCTCCATTGGGTGATCCGATACTCCGCTCAGGACAATCAAAATGTATTTCATATTGCTTCTCCCTCCTCGAAGCGATCTCGGAATAATCCTTCAGCGATCGCCTCGGTGGATAGAAGAAAATCTCCTTTTTTCCCTCTCCCTTTAGGGAGAGGGTTAGGAAGCACTTCATGATCCCAGAATCGAAGAACCTGGTAACCCATTTGAACTAAATAGGCTGTCCTTTTCTCATCTTTCAGCAATTGTTTACCCTCAGCGTGGTGTCCACCATCGACTTCGATCACAAGTTTCTTTTCGATGCAGCAGAAATCCATAATGTAAGAACCAATTACGTGCTGACGACGGAACTTAAGGTTAGAGATCTGGCGATTGCGTAAATAGTTCCATAGTTTATGCTCAGCGTCAGTCTGTTCTACCCGAAGCTTTCGGGCTAATTGTTTCATGCTCCACCCTCACCTAGCCTCTCCCTCAGAGAGGGAGAGGGAAAATGCTTGAGAAAGGCTTCGGCAGATTCAAACTTCTTTCCTCCCTTTTCTTTCGCCAATCTCATAAGCTTGCATAGCTCATCCTCGGTATAATCCTTGCCAGCAACTCTGCGTTTATTTTTCTTCATCCTTGCCCCTCGCTACTTGACCCTTGCCCCTTTTGCGAGGGGGAATTGGATGGAGAAGGTGGTGCCTTCACCTTCTTTTGAAGAGACTGAAATCTTGCCCAGGAACTTTTCAACGATGCCGCTTGAGACGGTAAGCCCGAGCCCTGTCCCCTCGCCTACGTCTTTAGTCGTGTAAAAGGGATCGAAGATCCTGGCGAGTCTTTCCTTCTTAATCCCAATCCCATTATCGCTAAACTCGATATGAACCATTCCATTCCTCTGTTCAGTCTTGATCTCGATCCTTCCTTTACGGCTGGCAAGTTTGATGGCGTCCCGAGCATTGATGATTAAGTTGGTAAAAACCTGTTCGAGCTCATTCGCAATTCCGTGAATAGGCTCGAGCTCTTTGAGGTGAAGGATCAATTCGATATTTTCCTGCTTGAGTTGATAACCAAGAAAATCGCACACTGAGCGAATCACCTTATTGATATCTACTGCTTCATACGTCTCCACTTCCTCTGTCTTACGAGCATACCTCATCAATTTCTGGATGATGACCTGACAGCGCTTCGCGCCTTCCTCGATCAAATTAAGCGACTCTTTATCTTCAACCTGATCCAGCATCTTGAGCATCTGCACATTGGTCAGCACGGCGGTAAGGGGGTTGTTGATTTCATGGGCAATTCCGCCGGCCAAAGTACCAATGGTTGCCAGCTTCTCTGCCTGGATGAGTTGGGTCTGCGTTTCCTTTAATTCCTTGGTTCTCTCCTCCACCTTCTTCTCAAGCTCCACATTCCACCTGCGCAGGCTCTCCTGCATGGCAATGGACCTGAGAGAATTAGAAAACGCGATGGCGGCAGTTTTACGCAGGTCCGCCAAAAAGTTAATTTCAGGCGCGCCAAAGGATTTGAGGTTCGCCTTCTGTCCCACATTGATGATCCCTAAGATGCGCTGATCCAAAACGAGCGGGACACAAACGTGGGCATTCACCAGCTTAAAGTACTCCTTGGCCGAATCTTTGATCGGCTCATATCTGGGATCGATATCAAGGTATTCGAGCAGAACCACTTGATCGCTCCCTTCGATCCACTTGAGAAAGGGATGGCTTCTCTCAAAACGAAACATCTCTTTAGCCGGAAAACTACTGGTACATTCAAATACGCTTTCCTCGTTCTTCGATAAAAGAAGAGAAATGTTTTCTACGTAAAAGAGGCTGCGAATGGTTTCTACAATGTGCCAGGCGAGTTCGTCAAGACTCTTGAGGTGAACCAGTTCGTCGGTAAACTTTTCAAAGGCGCGCGCCAGATCCCATCTCCTTCTTTGGAACAAATGATCAATCCTCGGCTGAACCAGGCTCACATAGGGAATGAAAAGAAGCGCGAGACCGAATGCAATCTTGGCGAAGGACGTCCGATCAAGGCCCACCA
>JACOVU010000079.1 GCA_016177155.1 Candidatus Omnitrophota bacterium
CGCTTTTTAACCGTCCTTTTCATTTGAACCGATGAACTCTATTTTTTTTGAAATTAAAGAACTCTTCTGCCGAGAAAGGGTTTATCGCTTTCTGCTTATCCTGATCATCTTTTTTTATGCAGGTCTTTTCTTTCTCCAAAAGTCCGTTCACGAGCAAGATCCGGCAGTCACTCACAATCTTACGCAGATGGAGGAACTTCTACGCCAAATGCCCGGGCAACCGGAACTCATCGAGGCCCGCTTAACGGGTCGTGCCGGGCTTTATGGGTTCATCCAAATCTTTACGCTCTTTTTTGTCAGCGCCTTTGGAGTGGGAATATGGTTTGGAGCATCTGATCTCATGAAGTGGCTTTTGCGTAAAGAGGTGATTCCGCCCGCAGAACATCCGCCTCACATTTCTTGGGGAATTTCAGAAGTGATTCGAGTCATTATCTTATTTTTCGCGTTTGCTATTGCACTCAGTTTGGCGATCTCGGCGTATTTCACTATTGCAAAATTAGTATTCCATGGGGGCGCGGACCACTCCCTGCTCATGCTCGCCCATACCTTTCTCCTTGATGTCAGCGCAGTTTTTCTCATGGTTTTTGTCGTTCGCAGTAGCGGCGGAAAGATCGAAGATCTTCTCGGTTTTCGCTTTCCGCATATTCCGCTACGAGAGATTTGGTGGGGCACAAGAACCTATTTTGTTATTCTACCTCTCTTTATGGCACTCTTAATTTCTTTGGTTTATTTGGCTTCACGCTTTTCCTACGAACCGCCGCCGCATCCTTTGGTAGAAGTGCTCTTGAAAGATGAAAAAATTCCCGCAGGCATTCTTTGGGTGTCACTTTTTATTGCCTGCATTCTCGGTCCGATCGTGGAAGAAATCTTTTTCAGGGGATTTTTTTATCCGGCGATCAGACGTTACTGGAACATAGGCTGGGCCATGTGTTTGACCGCAGGGCTTTTTGCGCTCATGCATGAAAGTTTTTTTGCTTTTCTTCCGATTTTCTTTCTTGGGCTTGCTTTGTGTTACTTGTACGAAAAACGTGCTAATTTGATTTCATGTATTTCACTTCACATGTTGCACAACACGACTTTTATCATTTACTTCTTTTTAATGAGGAGCGTATTGTTGGGATGACCCCACTACCTACCTTTGGCCCTTTAGGCCAATTTTTATCGATTAGTTCTAATAAAAATCTGCCTACGGCAGGAAGGCAGGTAGTGGGGTGATTCTTATTTCCATTCTCGTCTGGATTGCGATTTTCCTGTTTACGGTAACGATCCATGAATATGCCCATGGTGCGGTAGCGTTTGTCCGAGGCGATGAAACCGCGAAGCGCTTGGGGAGACTCACGCTAAATCCTTTGAAACACATTGATCTTTTTTGGACCGTTCTTTTTCCAGCCATGCTTTTTATTTCTACGGGGGGAAGATTTGTGGTCGGAATGGCGAAGCCCGTTCCTGTTAATTTTTCCAATCTCTACCGCCCCAAACGTGATATGATTTTGGTGGCCTTAGCAGGGCCGCTTGCGAATATTGTATTCGCTTCTTTTTTGATGTGGCTCTTGCGCTTTACCGGATATTCTTTTTTACTGCTGGCAGTTTACTTTAATTTGGGTTTAGCGGTCTTTAATTTAATTCCGATTCCGCCTTTAGACGGCTCGCGTATTCTCGCAGGAATTTTGCCCAGGCCATTCGACCGAGAGTATTTGAAACTTGAACCGTATGGATTTTTGATCGTGCTTGCGCTTTATGTGTCGGGGCTTCTTTATGCATGGGTGATTCCAGGGATCAATCTATTGGCTTCGCTTCTGGGTGTTCCGCACTTGAGTTTGCATGGGTAAAAACAGAAAATTAAAAACGATTGAATCACTAGGTGAATTTGGTCTCATCGATCAAATTAAAAAGTGGGTTCCGTCTTCCAGCAAGCAAGTGGTCAAAGGAATCGGAGATGACACGGCCGTGTTTGCGATTTCCCGGGGAAGGTATCAATTGATGACGATTGATACGATTGTGGAAGATGTAGATTTCGTCAGAAAAAGGGCAACGCCCGAGCAAATTGGTTGGAAAGCTTTGGCCATTAATCTCAGCGACATCGCCGCCATGGGCGGGACGCCTATGGTTGCGCTCGTGAGCCTTACGCTTTCCAAGAATACTTCGGTCGATTTCGTCAAACGATTTTATGCGGGAATAAGAAGGCTCGCCCAGAAATTTCACGTTTCCATCGTGGGGGGAGACCTTTCAAGGGGTGATCGAATTTCATGTTCGGTTGCGCTTTTGGGAGAATCTAAAAAAGGGGCAACCATTTTTAGATCGGGGGCTCGTGTGGGAGATTTGCTTTGCGTCACGGGCACGCTGGGTGGTTCAATCTTGGGCAAACATTTGACGTTTATGCCCCGCATTAAGGAAGGGAAATGGATTGCCCGTTTTGGCGCTTCTGCGATGATTGATATTTCGGATGGTCTTGGGCAAGATATCCACCATTTGATGGAAAGAAAGGGAATTGGTTTTGTAATCGACGAAGGGAAAGTGCCTGTTTCACGGGCGGCTCTTATGCTTACGCGTGGGGACAAGAAGAAGGCTCTCATCCGCGCTTTTTGTGATGGGGAAGATTTTGAACTTCTCTTTACGATTTCGCCCGTGCGGTTTCGTGCGCTTAAGAACACTTGGCCGCGTAAGTTCAAAACGCTACTCACAGTCATTGGGCAAGTTGTTTCAGTTTCAAAATCACTCGTCAAGCCGCCCAAGTATTTGGGCTATCAACATTTTTGAGTCTATGTCTTCTGAAAAGTGGCAGTCTCATTCTGCGGAAGAAACGATCAAGCGAGCGCGCGCCCTTGGAACATCGCTTCGCCCAGGAGTGAAGATTGCTTTGGTGGGAGAACTTGGAAGCGGAAAGACCACGTTTGTAAAAGGGCTTGCTTTAGGGCTGGGCGTCCAAGATGCGCGCGAAGTCAAAAGTCCCACGTTCGTCATCTTTCACATGTATCAAGGCAAAATCCCGCTCTATCATTTTGATCTTTACCGTTTGGATGAACATTCGGATCTCGAAGGAATCGGAGTCGAAGAATTTTGGTCCGATCCCAACGCTGTCTCGGTGGTGGAATGGGCGGACCGCATTCCGAACATTCTCAAGGATGCAGATCTCGAAATTCGATTTTCGAGAACAGGCGAAACTGACCGGATGATTAGAATGTCAGGGACAGTTCTCCCTAAATCCTTGGGCAGGAAGGGCTTTCATGAGAACCGTCCCTAAGGGTGATCATATTCTCGCCGTTGATACTTCCTCCAAAGTGCTTTCCATCGCCATCCGAAAAGGCGTTGAGAATATCTTTGAAGGTAACTTGGAGGGAACGCCGAGGCATTCCGAACAACTCATGGGGCTCATTCGGGAAGGATTGAAACGTTTGAAGCTTCCCAAAGAAGAACTCGATCAATTGATTTGGGGAATCGGTCCGGGTTCATTTACGGGACTTCGGATTGGGCTTTCGGTTTTGAAAGGTCTTCATCTGGGTCTTCGGAAGAAAGCATTTGGCGGTTCAAGTTTGGATTTAATTGCTTTGGGTACAGGGACTCTCCAAGGGAAGCTTGCGGTTTGTGTGGATGCGAGACGCGAACATCTTTACGTTGCTCTTTATCAATTCCGAACCGGAGATGTTCAGAAAGTGCTTCAAGATTCAGTTCTCTCCTTCGATGCGTTTATGAAAAAGGTTGACCCCAGCACGATTTTTACAGGAGATGCCTTAGCGACTTATGGCGAGCGGATTCGAAAACGGCTTGGAAAAAAAGCCCTTTTTTTAGAGTCTAGTTTCTGGTATCCTCGAGCCCTCTTTCTGATGAAACTTTGGGAGGAGAAGCGCAAGTGGCTGAAACCGTTTACGCTTCGAACTATGCTTCCCGAGTATCTAAGAGTTTCTGAAGCTGAGGAAAAACTCAGCCGAAAAAGAAAATGATGTCTGAAGAACTCGATCTCATTACAGAACCCCGCGTCCACGAACAAGCCACTTGGGTGGTCATTGATAAAACTGCCCTCCGCCATAATCTAGCCCAACTCATCGGTCTTACCCTTCCCAATGCCACCATTTTGGCCGTGATTAAAGCCAATGCCTACGGACATGGGCTGTGTGAAGTGGCTCAATGTCTACGCGAACAGGTGTCTTACTTTGGCGTGGCTTCGATTGAGGAAGCGCTTGCGCTCAGACACTTTGAGATTGGCACTCCCATTCTTCTGTTTGGTGTGCCGAGACGGGATGCGATTGACGCCGCGATTCAAGCAGGAGTTACTCTGGCTGTCTCGAGCGTCGAACAAGCTCGCGAGATTTCAGAACGCGCCTCGTTTTTTAAAAGGCACGTTCTCGTCCATATCAAAATTGATACGGGCATGGGGCGGCTTGGAATTCCCAAGGCCGTTGCACTTCAAGCGCTCGACGAAATTCAAAATCTTCCGATGCTGGAATTGGAAGGTATCTTCACTCATTTTCCCCAAGGGGAAGAGGTAGGAGATGCTTTTACGCGCGGCCAAATTAAGGTTTTTTGTGATCTTATCCAAAAAGCTTCGCAAACCAGTATCAATTTCGCTTACCGTCATGCCGCCAATAGCATCGGGATTGTAAATTATAAAGAGGGGCATTTTAATTTAGTTCGGCCAGGATTAAGTTTGTATGGGATTTATGGCGCTGGATCTTTGAGGCCGAAAGTTGATTTAAAACCTGTGCTTAATTGGAGGTCGCGCCTCATCCTCATTAAAAAATTAATGCCAGGCGAATCAACTGGTTACAACCGAACCTTTGTGGCCAAGGAGGAAACCACCATTGGAATTCTTCCGGTGGGTTATAGTCACGGGTATCCCTTCGCACTTTCCAATAAAGGGGAGGTTCTTTTCCAGGGGAGGCGTTTTCGGATCGCAGGGCGTGTTTCGATGGATTATATCGCGGTCAACTTTGGTCCTCAGTTTTCGGAAGCACATGTCGGCGATGTCGTCACCGTTTTGGGCCGCGACGGCCATGAACTCGTTTCCGCCGAAGAGTTGGCTTCGAAAGCGGGAACGATTCCTTATGAAATCGTAACTCGAATCCATCCTTCGATACCGCGTATCGTTCTCTAATTGGCTCTCATGATCCCACCACCTGCTTTCCCGCCGCAGGCGGATTATTTCTCTCTTGTGAAACAAATAATTGACCCCTCGGGCCTAAAGCAGGTGGTGGGATGAATTTTAGAATCCTTCATTACAAGACTTTAGATTCGACCAATGACCTGGCACTTGAGTTTGCTCGTGAAGGCGCTTCGGAAGGAACAGTTATTGTTACCGAGTATCAAAAACATGGACGAGGCCGTTTTAGGCGAAAATGGTTTTCTCCGCGCGGAAAAGGGCTTTTGTTTTCGATCATTCTACGCCCCAATCTTGAGGCATCCTCTGTTTCCATTTTAACCCATTTGGCGGCCAAGTCGGTTCAAAAGGTTCTTAAAGAAGTATTTCATCTTCCTGCAAAACTCAAACGTCCTAATGATCTATTGGTGAATGGGAAGAAGATCTGCGGGATTTTAACAGAAGCAAGCGGCCAAGGTCGTGCAATTAAGTATGTCGTTGTGGGAATCGGCCTCAACGTGAGCGCGGGGAAAAAAGATCTACTTCGTATGGCAACCTCGATCTTAGCGGAAACGGGGAAGAGAGTGGAGCAAAAAGAACTTTTAGAGCGCATTCTTTTCCATTTTGCGGTAGAGTATCGGTCATTGGTTGGAAGCTCTAAGAAAGAGTTAGTACAGGTATAAAATGGATAAAAAACGACGTAAGTCATTGTTAGCAATAGATATAGGTAACACCACATTGACCTATGGGATATTCCAAGGGGAACGCCTTGTGGGGACTGGATATGCTACAAATAGCGCTATCCCAAAAATGGTAAAGAAATTAGGTCTAAGTGGGAGAAACAATATATATAGCTCGGTAATCATATCAAGCGTTGTCCCAAATTTAACCAGTAAACTACTTAAATACATAGGCCGTAATGGGATAAGGAGTTCCGTTTACCTCCTAGGGAAGGATATTGTCCCTAAACTGCCAATGAAATACCAGAGAAAGGCCCTTGGCCAGGACCGATTAGTAAACCTCTTTGGGGCTCATAAGCGGTTTGGCGGGCCAATCCTTGTGGTGGACTTTGGTACGGCGATTACCTTCGATTATTTAGATCGAAAAGGGATTTTTCAGGGAGGGCTGATCGTTCCAGGAGTGGAAACCTCATTTCGGGCACTTCTTAGTCAAGCCGCCTTATTGCCAAAGAGCGCGAAGATCAATGAGGCGAAAGAGTTGGTTGGTCGTGATACGCGCTCTGCGATGAGCTCCGGCATTCTTAATGGTTTTGGTGCACTTGCCGATGGTTTAATAGAACGGTTTAAAGCCTGTTACGGGCGAAATCTCAAAGTGCTTGCGACCGGTGGGTTTTCGAAGAAGATTGCCCGCTACAGCCGTCATATTGATTACGTCGATCCGCTTCATACGATCAAGTCACTCGCAATGATCTATCAACATGAAATCGGGGGGAAAATCCGATGACCAAGAAAAGAAACCAGCGTAGGTTACTACCGAATATGGGTTGGCCCGCGGAACGTTATTTTATGATACTTCAATTTATTCTGCTGATGTCCGCGATGGTCTATTTGCTTTATCTTATTTTTGGAACGATTAAGGAGGTGTCTGAGACGTTAAGTCCGTCTCAACAAGTAAATTTAGCTAACCTCTTTGACCAAATTGATTTTCTGCTCCTCATTCGAGTTTCGATCCTCTTTTGCGTAGTCTTTTTCATAAATGTTCTCCTGGGTCTTTTCTTTCTCCATCGGGTGACCGGACCTCTGGTTCGTGTTCGGGGTGTTCTGACCAAGATTGCAGGGGGCGATGTCCCCAGTGCGGACGTTATCCTGAGGAGAGGGGATTTCCCGACCGATGTGGCAGAAGCTTTGAGCGACGCCTTAAAGAAAATCCGCTTCTGGCAGCGGATTCCCTAAAATCACCTTATTTTTTTGATTCCCTCTTGACAAAATGGAACAACCTGAATAATATACGCTCCACTTAGCACTCAAGAATTTGAGTGCTAATAGCGCGAAAACCTACCGGTACATCCAGGTTTTTCAGCAATAATCATTCTAAAAATTCACAAGGAGGAATGAAGATGGCAAAGAAACAGATCGCTTTTTCTGATGAGGCTCGCAGAGCGATTCAACGTGGTATCGATCAGCTTGCGAACGCCGTGAAAGTCACATTAGGTCCGAAGGGACGCAATGTGGTCATTGATAAGAAGTTTGGTTCACCGACGATTACCAAAGACGGTGTGACCGTTGCAAAAGAAATTGATCTTGAAGATTCCTATGAAAATATGGGCGCACAGATGGTAAAGGAAGTAGCTTCCAAAACTTCCGATGTTGCGGGTGACGGAACAACGACCGCTACCATTCTCGCACAAGCGATTTACCGAGAAGGTTTGAAAAACGTAACTGCCGGCGCAAATCCGATGGCGCTCAAGCGCGGAATCGAGAAAGCCGTTAGCGCAGTGGTTGAAGAGCTCGCGAAATTAGCCAAACCAGTTAAAGATGATAAAAAAGCAATAGCACAAGTTGCGACTATTGCAGCCAACTCCGATTCCACCATTGGTGACCAGCTGGCCGAAGCTATGAATAAAGTGGGCACAGATGGTGTCATCACGGTTGAGGAATCCAAAACTGTCCAAACTACTCTTGAAATCGTTGAAGGAATGCAATTCGATCAAGGTTACCTCTCTCCTTATTTTGTCACCGACACCGAACGGATGGAGGCGGTGCTGGAAGAGCCTTACATTCTGATCCACGAAAAGAAGATCTCTTCGATGAAAGATTTGCTCCCACTGCTTGAAGGCGTTGCGAAGGCGGGCAAACCCCTTCTCATCATATCAGAGGAAGCGGAAGGAGAAGCACTTGCCACCCTCGTCGTCAATAAGATCCGTGGGACACTTTCCGCGTGTGCCGTAAAAGCTCCGGGTTACGGTGACCGCAGAAAAGCGATGCTTGAAGACATTGCAGTGCTGACGGGCGGTAAGGCGATTACCGAAGATCTCGGGATTAAACTTGAGAACGTGACCTTGAAAGATCTTGGCCGCGCCAAGCGTGTGACGGTGGATAAAGAAAACACCACCATCATTGAAGGTGCTGGCAAGACGACCGATATCAGTGGTCGCATCAATCAAATCAAAAAGCAAATTGAAGACACCGATTCCGATTATGACCGCGAGAAACTCCAGGAGCGCCTTGCGAAACTTGCAGGCGGCGTCGCGGTGGTCAACGTTGGTGCAGCGACCGAGACGGAAATGAAGGAAAAGAAAGCGCGCGTTGAAGATGCGCTTCACGCCACTCGCGCAGCCGTGGAGGAAGGAATTGTTCCAGGCGGCGGAGTAGCACTCCTTCGGGCTCGTGGTGCGATCAACAATTTAAAACTTTCAAGCGATGAAGCCGTAGGCGCTCAAGTTGTATTTCGCGCCTTAGAAGAGCCGCTTCGCCAGATTGCAGAAAACGCAGGCGAAGAAGGTTCGGTGGTGGTTCAAAAGATCCTCGCCGAAAAGGGTTCCTTTGGATACGATGCTCAGGGCGGCCAGTACGGCGACTTGATTGCAAAAGGGATCATCGATCCTAAGAAGGTGACCCGCACTGCACTTGAAAATGCAGCAAGCATTTCAGGACTTCTCCTCACGACAGAGGCTCTTGTGACAGAGCTTCCTGAAGAGGAAAAAGCAATGCCTGCCATGCCGGGCGGTATGCCAGGCGGCGGAATGTACTAAAAATTTCTAACTCATCCATTGAATAGGAGATCGAAACATGGCAAAAGTAAAACCATTAGGCGATAAAATTTTAGTCGAAGTGCTCGAAGCAGAAGAAAAAACAAAAGGCGGCATTATTCTTCCCGACACCGCCAAGGAAGAGAAGACCGAAGGAAAAGTGGTTTCGGTCGGTCCTGGCAAGGTGCTTGAATCAGGAAAGGTTCAACCGCTCGAAGTAAAATCAGGCGACCGCGTTATTTTCGGCAAATACGCCGGCGATGAAATCTTAATCGACGGTAAGAAGCACAAGATTCTCAAAGAAAGCGAAGTCCTCGCTGTTTACGAAGGTTAGTCTGAGAACAGGTCATGCCTAAAGAGCTTCGTTATTCCGAAGACGCGCGTCTTCTTATTAAAAAGGGTGTGGATCTCCTCGCGAAAGTCGTGGGGGTCACGCTCGGTCCAAAAGGCCGATTGGTCATCCTCGACCGCAAATTCGGTTCCCCTCAAATTACCAAAGATGGCGTAACGGTTGCCAAGGAAATTGACTTGGCCGACTATTACGAAAACTTGGGCGCTCAACTTGTCCGCGAAGTGGCTGAGAAAACCGCCGATGAAGTGGGCGATGGGACAACTACGGCAATCGTCCTGGCTCAAGCGATTTTGGAAGGCGGCCTTAAAATGGTAACGGCAGGGGCAAACCCCATGTCGCTCAAGCGAGGAATTGATCAGGCCGTTGAAAAGGTGGTTGAGCAGGTCAAATCGATTTCGAAACCCATCAGCGGGCGCCAAGATATTGAAGCGGTTGCCAGGATCAGTGCCAATAACGACGCCGAGATTGGCAAACTTTTGGCGGATGCCATGGAGCGAGTCGGAAAAGACGGCGTGATTACGGTGGAAGAATCGAAGAGCACGCAGACCGAACTCCGCGTCGTGGAAGGAATGGAATTTGACCGCGGATTCATTTCGCCTTACTTTGTGACCGATGCCGAGCGGATGGAAACCGTACTCCAAGATGCGTACGTTTTCCTGTACGAAAAGAAAATTGCAGCACTTCATGAATTCGTTCCCCTCCTCGAACAAGTGGCCAGATCAGGGCGCCCGCTTCTCGTGATTGCAGAAGAAGTGGAAGGAGAAGCGCTTGCCGCTTTGGTCGTCAACAAACTCCGCGGGCTCTTAAAGGTGTGTGCGGTGAAAGCTCCGGGATTTGGCGACCGGCGTAAAGATATCATGGAAGACCTTGCGATTCTCACGAAAGGCCGCTTGATTTCAGAAGAACTCGGGATTAAACTTGAGAACGTTACGCTCGAAGATCTCGGCCGTGCCGGGCGTGTTGTTGTGGACAAAGACAATACCACGATCATAGACGGTGCAGGATCGAAAGCCGAGATTCAAGCGCGCGCCGAGAAACTGAAGAAACAAGCCGAGAAAACAGATTCTAGCTACGACCGCGAGAAGCTCGAAGAGCGAATTGCAAAACTTTCAGGCGGGGTAGCCGTCATTCGGGTGGGCGCTGCCACAGAGCTCGAGCTGAAGGAAAAGAAAGCGCGCCTTGATGATGCTTTTCATGCGACTCGCGCAGCCGTTAAAGAGGGAATTGTCCCGGGCGGCGGGCTTGCGCTGGTTCGTGCGATTCAAGCATTGGACAAAGTCAAACTGGAAGGCGATGAAGCGATCGGTCTTGACATTGTGAAGCGTGCGCTCGCCGCGCCCGTAAAACAGATTGCCGAAAACGCAGGTTTTGACGGTCCTGTCATTGCGCGCCAAATGATGGAAACCAAGGGCAATGTTGGTTTCAATGCCGAGACAGGTGAATTTGAAGATCTTTTAAAATCCGAGGTGATTGATCCGACCAAAGTGGTTCGCAATACGATTCAAAACGCAGCCTCGATTGCAGGCCTCATTATAACTACTGAAGCTGCCGTCTGTGACAAACCGGAAGACGAAGAAGAGGACGATCGGAAAAACTCAAAATCAAAAAAGAAAGCTGGAAAAGTGTAGCTTAATTTTCCAACTTGAAAGGAAAACATGCAACCAAAGCTATTTGTTGGAAATTTAAGTTACAATGTCACCGAAAGCGAACTCGAGACTCTCTTTGCCCAGCATGGCGAAGTCAGATCGATCAATATCATTCGGGATCAATATTCCGGTCAGTCCAAAGGTTTTGCTTTTGTGGAAATGGCATCGAGTCAGGATGCGGAAAAAGCCTTGGCCTTAAACGGCACGGATCTTCAAGGCCGCAACCTGAATGTCTCGGAAGCCCGTCCTCCTCAAAAGAAATCATTTGGCGGTGGCGGCGGACGAGGCCGTGGGGGATATGGCGGCGGTGGCGGTGGAGGTCACAAAAAAGGCGGTTTCCGCGGCGGATACGGCGGCGGCGGCGGCCGCGATCGTTGGTAACGCCTAACGACGAGGACTTCTTTAGTCCTCGCGGCAGTTAACGGACACGATTTCCATAATCGTGCCGTTACAGTACTTGCGCATCGGCGCAAGTGTAAGGACAGATATTAATCTAGTTTCAATTTAAAAATCATGAGAGACTAATTTGTTTTACAGCACAAATTAGCAAGTAAGTAACAAAAGCCTCCGAGCAATCGGAGGTTTTTTGTTTTGGGGAATTAATGGATTTTCTTTTGAATTTTTCGCAATTGGTTCTTGAAATTAATAACCTGTTGGGGATGTCTTTTGTTCCTGACAAAACATCCTTCAATCATCCTGTAGGTATATTGTTGCAACAAATTTTAATCAATTCAAATTCAGAAGACATTGAAGGTAAAAATCTTAATTTTAATGTATTAAGGATGTTTGTTAAGCACTTAAGAGAGGTTAAAAACCACGATCTAAAACTATTTCATCGATTTAGAAAGAGAATTGTTCAAGCAAATCTCATCGAGCACTTTATTGGCATTCGTTTTGAATTAGAAATAGCAGCTTCTCTTATAAGAAAGGAGTTAAATTTTACTAAGTCTGACCCACCAGATTTCTGTGTTAGTTTTCATGATGCTACAGTATATATTGAATGCCGTAGTATGATGTTGACCTCGCCTGGGAAAGGTGATTTGTTATACAAATTGTCAGCCTCAATAAACGCTAAATCAAGGAAGGATTATAGTAATTCGCACACAGCTTTTTTTATTGACATGACCAATATCGATCATCACTCTTTCATAAGAGGTATCGATTTGGAAAAAACAGCTGTGCAACAGGAGGTATTTTCTGCCTTGAGCAAGACGAGTTATGGAAGCGCGCTTATTTTCACACACGGTTTGAATGAAGAAAAACAAACGTTTGAATCAGTGTACATTAGGATCGATAATAGCCAAGTGGCTAGTGATTTATGTCGCTTTCTTGACGAGTGTTATTCATTCGGCAATTATGTAATTCCTAAATTCGTGATTCCCGAGCATTGTTAAATCACATAAATCACAGACATCCTGCACGCCTGAAATTCATATTTCAGGCACCGTCGGCGGAAATTTGAAATTTCCGTCCTCCGGGCGGACAGGCTCCAAACCCCAACGGTTTGGTAGTTTTGAAGGTTGAAGGTCTGTTATTTTTCTGATATTGTGTAGCTCCTCCCGCAAAAAGATTTTCCCGCGTTACTTTCCCACGGTTCTAGAAGTCTGTTTTCGAAGGGGGATCAAAACATGTTCTTAGTCCACGGGAGAATAATAACGCTTGACGTTATTAACGTGATACGTTATTATTTCATCAGATGATTCGGTCGTTTGCCTGCAAGGAGACCGAAGATCTATTTTATCGAAATAGGGTCAAGAAAATTCCAGCCAATATTCAAAGAGTGGCGCTCAGGAAATTGCGCCTCTTGGATGCTGCGACAAACTTGACTGATCTTAGAACACCGCCGGCGAATCGATTGGAGAAGCTTGCAGGAGATCGGGCGGGGCAATACAGCATTCGAATTAATGATCAATGGAGAATTTGTTTTCGTTTTTGCAATTCAGAAGTATTAGGTGTTGAAATTACCGATTATCATTAGAGAGAGGGAATTAGAATGGCAAATGGAAAGTTAAAACCGGTCCATCCCGGTGAAATTCTTTTAGAAGAATTTCTCAATCCTTTGGGAATCAGCCAATATCGTCTGGCTAAAGATATTCATGTTCCCGCGCGACGCATTAATGAAATTGTTCAGGGCAAGCGGGCAATCTCCGCGGATACAGCTTTGAGGTTGAGCAAATATTTTGGTAACTCTGCAGAGTTTTGGTTGAATTTACAAGCCCGTTATGACCTTGATATCCAGAAGGAAGCAATTGCATTAGAACTTAAGAAACAGGTCAAGATCTTCAAACAGGCCGCTTAGCATAAACCGTAAACCGGACAGATAGGTGAAACACAAAATCGTCATAATAAAATTGTAAATCGGGGGACACGATACTTAATTTGAAATAAGTATGATGTCCCCAAAATGCAAGTGTAGGGTGTCCGTTCGCAGGACGCCTGAGAAAATGAAAATGGAGAAAATGTTCCACCAGTAAATCGGGGGACACGATGAGCAAAACAAAATTGATTTCAGGATTATTGGGTTTGACGGCCTGTGTTTTGTTTTCACGACTGCTTTTTGCAGAGGACGTGGACTGGCAATTTAAAAAGGAAGAAAAAGGGGTTAAGGTTTACGTCCACGAGATAGAAGGGTCGGCGCTCAAAGAATTCCGAGGCGTGGCGCTCGTGAACACTACGATGGACCGAATTTTGGCTGTGTTTGAAGATACGGCCGGCGGCTGCAGTTGGATTTACAAATGCAAAGAATTTAAAGAAATCGAAGAAAAAAGCCCCACCGAAAAATTTTTCTACTTCCGCCAAGAACTTTCGTGGCCTGTTTTAGATCGGGATGTGGTTGATTATCGTATCCGAAATCAAGATCCGCTCACACAGGTTTTGACCTACCGCATTTCAGAAGCTTCTCCTGACCTATATCCATATCCAAAGCAGAAGAATGTAGTCAG
>JACOVU010000083.1 GCA_016177155.1 Candidatus Omnitrophota bacterium
TTATAATCTGTCCCCATTTTCTGCGGCATCATTTGGAACGCTGCTTCGCAATGACGAATAATTCCTATGGCGAATTTAATTAAAGAATTGATTAATTCCATTTCATCGCCAGTGACCCTCTTTTCGCTTTCAATTGGAGGGCTTGGGGTGTTTCTTGCTTTTCCCAAACAGCTTACCTCGAAAAGGGTCTCAATTCCGGTCGCGATTTTAACAGTCCTATTTTTTGCTTTTGGACTGACGGACAAGCAATTCAAAAGTATTGTGACCACGCCTGATAATGTTCCTATCGTCGGCATGCTTTTCATCATGGCTTACTTTACTTGGTTTGCGATGTCAAAAGCGGTTCAAAATGATGAGCGCTTGGCACAAGGGAAGCCGCCGATTGAAAAAGAGGAATCCAATCAGAAAGTGCTCGTTTTTCCTTATCTCATCTTTATTGAGTTTGTCGCGGCGCTTTTTTACGCAATCATGCTCGTGGTTTGGGCACTTGTTCTCAAAGCTCCGCTTGAAGATCCAGCCAATCCGAGCATTTCACCCAACCCTTCGAAAGCCCCGTGGTACTTTTTGGGTTTGCAAGAGCTGCTTGTTTATTTTGATCCCTGGATTGCAGGCGTCCTTCTTCCCACACTGATTATTGTGGGGCTTTGCGCCATTCCTTACCTTGATCGGAGTCCAAAGGGTTCAGGATACTTTTCGTTCCGCGAGCGCCGTGTTTGGGTGAGCGGGTTTCTTTTCTGTTTCTGGATTCTCTGGATTGTGCTCATTATTTTTGGGACATTCCTCCGAGGACCAAACTGGAATTTCTTCGGGCCATTTGAACGATGGGATGTCCATAAAGTCGTCCCGCTTTTGAATGTGAATCTTTCGGAGTTTATCTTCATTAAATGGTTGGGCCAGGGACTTCCGAAAGGGTGGTACATTCGCGAAACGCCAGGCTTTCTCATTATTTTCCTTTATTTGTTTGTTCCGCCCGCCCTCGCGGCGTTCACGTTTTGCAAGAAAGCCTACCAAGAAATGGGTCTTGCTCGTTATATGGTTGCTTCATTTTTGCTTCTTATGGTGATCGCTGTGCCGATCAAGATGTATCTCAGGTGGGCGTTTAACCTGAAATATATCGTCGCCATTCCTGAATTCTTCTTCAACATTTAGTTCTCGTCATGCCACAAGATCCCAATAAGCTTTATAGTGTTGAAAAGACAACCATTTGGTTTGCGGTAGCAGGTGTTTTCCTTACCATTACGCTCGTTTTGATGATCGGTCAGGATTACGGGCGCGAATGGAAAAAATGGCAGAAAAGATTTGTTGAATACGAACGTAAAAAGGTGGAAGAAGATCTTAAAAAAGTTGAAACCTCTGTGGATCAAAAAGAGGTTCGCACACTCGAAGAGCAATTGAAGACGGCTCAAGCCAAGTTTGATCAGAATAAAGCTCAATATGAAAAGCTGCTTGCCGAGAAAGCTCAAGTAGAAGTTGAACATACCAAGGTTAAGACCCGCTATCAAGACCTCAAGCAGTTTTATGATTCCTATAAGTTTTTCCTGGAAGAGCACCGCGCTCATGATCACAAAAAAGAGGCTGAAGCGTATGAAAAGAAAATTGCCCAGTTAGAACCCAAGCTCAAGCAGGCGCAGCTGGACCAAGAAGCGGTCGAGAAAAAAATTGAAACTTTGGATGGCCAAATTCAGAGTTTTCAAGCGGAAGAGAAAAAAATCACGAAAGAAATGAATCAGCTCTTGCGAGATCAAAAACAACTTGAACTGAAACTCAAGAAACTAAAACCTTCCGCCGCCCAAGAACTTTTAAATGCGCCGATGATGGATTTTGTAGCGCCTTCGCTTCAAGTTCAGCAGGTGGTGCTCGAAGATTTGTATGATGACTTTTATTTTGTCAAAGCTCATAAGGTCGATCGCTGCACGACGTGTCACTTGGCGATTGATCGGGAAGATTTTTCCGCTGAAGGCGGATCCGCCTCTGGCGGAGAAGATGCGCCTCAACCCTTCAAGACCCATCCGAAGCTCGACCTTTTCTTAAGTGCTGATTCTCCACATCCGCTTGAGAAGATTGGTTGCACCGTTTGCCACGGCGGGAGCGGTCATTCTCTCGATTTCATTCACACGGCACACACACCGCGCAATGAAGAACAAGCCAAAGAATGGGAGCGGAAATATCACTGGCAAGCACTTGAGAAATGGGGCGAAAAAATGCTTCCCATGCAACATATCGAAGCCTCTTGTGCGAAGTGTCACCAAGGGGTTATGGAAGTACCCCAAGCGCCGAAGCTCAATCAAGGAAGACAGCTCGCCCAAAAGTTTGGTTGTTTCGGTTGTCACACCGTGAAGGGGTTTGAGAATCGCTGGAAAGCAGGCCCGAGTCTCTTGCATATTCAAAGCAAAGTAGAGCGGGAATGGATTGTGAAGTGGCTTCAAAATCCAAAAGATTTTCGCGCCTCTACGCAAATGCCTCAGATTTTCCATTTGGAGAATACGAGTTCGCCTGAGGATAAAACCAAGTCGAATGCAGCAATCGAAGGCATCGCTACCTATTTATACAAACATTCCGATCCGATTGAACTTAAAAAACCGCCCAAGAAAGGAAATCCTGAGGTCGGGAAACAACTCGTGAAGGATCTGGGTTGCTTGGGTTGTCACAGTGTAGATGATGCGAAAGTGAATGATCACGGACCAGAGCTAGTTCATTTAGGAAGCAAGGTGAACCGCGAGTGGCTTTTCAACTGGCTTAAGAATCCAAAACATGATTCTGCCAATACCAGAATGCCTAATCTGCGTTTAAGCGATGAGGAAGCAATCCATATTACGGATTATCTCCTCCAAAGTAAGAATCCCAAATTTGATGAAGCCCTACTTCCTCAAGTGGAAGAGAAGGAGGTAAACGCTTTAGCGTTTGATTATCTCGCCCGTAAGATGAGGCATGTGGAAGCGACCGAGAAGCTTTCCAAAATGGGTTTGGAAGAAAAGTATGAATTTGTCGGTCGCGAGATGATTCTCCAACAAGGTTGTTTTGGCTGCCACGACATTCATGGATTCTCCGCCGAAAATCGGACGGATCCCCGCCTGCCAGCTGGCGGGCAGGCGTCCTCTGGCGGAGAAGATGCAAAACCGATTGGTACGGAACTGACCGAAGAAGGCCAAAAGGAAGTCGATAAA
>JACOVU010000080.1 GCA_016177155.1 Candidatus Omnitrophota bacterium
GGATCTGATCCCGCCCACATGGCTACCACCGCTACGCCGACTCCGGACGGAAACCATTACATTCTGAGTGGTGAGAAGCTTTGGTGTACCAATGGCCCTGTCGCGGATGTCATGGTGGTAATGGCGCAGACGCCGCCCAAAATTGTGAGAGGCCGCGAGAAAAAACAAATTACCGCTTTCATCGTGGAATCTAAGTGGGAAGGAGTGGAAACGGTACATCGGTGTCATTTCATGGGGCTTCATGGAATTCAAAATGGACTCATGCGTTTTAAGAATGTGAAAGTACCAAAGGAGAATGTACTTCTGGGAGTGGGGCAAGGTCTTAAGCTCGCTTTGGTGACACTCAATACGGGACGCCTCACCATGCCTGCCGCTGTGACCGCGGGGGCGAAGTGGTGTCTCAATGTCACCAGAAAGTGGGCGAACGAGCGGGTTCAGTGGGGATGTCCCATTGGGCATCATGAAGCCATTGCGGCGAAAATTGCCCAGATGACTTCTACTACTTTTGCCATGGATAGCGTCGGTTGGCTCTCTGCCGCGTTCGCGGACAAGAAAGAGTTGGACATTCGTCTTGAAGCTGCGATGGCAAAACTTTTTTGTACCGAGGCCTGTTGGCGGATTGTGGACGCCACGGTTCAAATCCGCGGCGGGCGCGGTTATGAAACAGCAGATTCCCTAAGAGCCCGAGGCGAGGAAGGGATTGCCGTTGAGCGTGTGATGCGTGATTCGAGGATTAACACGATTATCGAAGGGACGAGCCAAATCATGCGGCTTTTTATCGCCCGTGAAGCGCTCGATCCTCATGCAAAACGAATTTTCACACTGCTCAACCCCCACATCGGCCTTTTTATGAAGTTAAAAACGCTGGGCGCGATGATCCTTTTCTATGCTTGGTGGTATCCGAAACAATGGCTTCCTTTTGGAGATTTCAAGGCAGCAAGCCGGTTTCCTCTGAAACTCAGACGACATGTACGCTTTGTGAACCAAGCGAGTCGGAAACTTGCGCGCGAGTTATTTCATGCCATGATGTGGTTTCAACAAGGTCTTGAGAAGAAACAACGGCTTCTTGGCCGAGTCGTGAACATTGGAACAGATCTTTTCGCAATGGCAGCGAGCTGTTCGAAAGCAGCACTTCTCGTTTCTCGGAATCCTTCCGATCAAGGCTCGGTTGAATTGGCTAGCCTTTTCTGCCGGGATGCCGAGCGGCGGGTGCGTGGTCATCTGAGAACTCTTTTTAAAAACGATGATACCTACGCTTATGGTATCGCCCGTAAAGTTTTAGAGGGGAAGTACGAGTGGCTTGAAGACGGGATCATCCCACCACCTGCCTGAGATCTGCCGCAGGCAGATCGTTTTGTATATATTTGATATCAAAGCATCATTTTTAGTTCACAAAACCAGCCTTCGGCTGACAGGCAGGTGGTTGGGATCATTCCCCAACATTAGTCATTGATTTTCTCCTGAAGACACTTTAAATTAACCCCACGATGGAACTATCTCCCCTTGCTCTGCTGGGCGTGTTTTTTAGCGGTTTGGCATTGAATCTAACGCCCTGTGTCTATCCGATGTTTTCTGTGACGGTCGCTCTCTTCTCCGCGAGGGGTGAGAAGCGTGAGGAGAGATTACTTTCCTCTTTTTTGCATGCCCTCTTTTATGTTGCAGGTATGGTGTGTATGTACAGTGCCTTAGGCGTTTTTGCAGCGCTTACGGGCGGATTTTTTGGAGCGATTCTTCAAAATCAATGGGTACTTCTCGGAATGAGTTTACTCATGTTCATCCTTGCTTTGAGCATGTTCGGACTTTATGAGCTCCAAATGCCGGCCGCCATCTTAAATTGGCTTGGTGGAATCGAACGGGCAGGAACGATTGGATTTTTCATTTCAGGACTTTGCGTGGGAGTGTTTGCCGCCCCATGTATCGGTCCTCCTATTGTGGCACTTCTTGCATTTGTCGGACAGGCGCGAGATCCATGGTCTGGTTTTTTCCTCTTTTTTGTGCTGGCGCTCGGACTTGGGATGCCTTACCTCATTCTCGGAACGTTTTCGGGCTTGCTTACGAAACTTCCAAAGTCGGGGGAATGGCTTGTTTGGGTTAAGAAAGTGTTTGGCGTAGCATTGCTTGGGCTTGCGCTTTTTTATCTCGCGCTTTCGCTTTATGCCGAACTCCTTCCTTTTGTGTTGCCCGTTACTTTGATCGGAGGCGGTGTTTTTCTTGGATTTATGGATCAAACCGGAAACCAAAAAATAGCGTTTCGGGCGATCAAACAATCGATGGGCGGACTCGCCGTCCTCATTGCAGCAATTTCTCTTTTTTCAAAACCGGTTCAAGGCGTCGTGTGGGACGTTTATGCCCCTCAGAAAATTGAGGCAGCAAAACGAGTTCGAAAACCTGTCGTCATCGATTTCTATGCCGATTGGTGCATTCCGTGTCATGAGCTTGAACGTTTTACCTATTCAAAACCTGAAGTGATTCAAGCGCTTGAACCTTTTGTGCGTCTTAAAGTGGACGCCACCGACCCCGATACCAAAGAGGTACTTGAACCGATTGAGCGATTCGAAATCTTGGGAGTTCCAACCGTGCTTTTTCTCGGTCCTGATGGCAAGGAAATTTCGGACACTCGAATTACGGGATTTGTTTCCGCCAAGGAGTTTGTTGAGGTAGTTCAAGTTGCGGCGCAAAGAGTTAATCATAAGAATAAGACATGATCACTTCTCATGAGATCAAAGACTTAGTTCGCAGGGCAGTTCCTGACGCTCAAGTTGAGGTGGAAGACTTGACGGGCGGGGGAGATCATTTTCAAATCCTCGTGGTTTCAAAAATGTTTCAAGGGAAACTTTTAATTGACCAACACCGTCTCGTTCAGAACGCACTTGAACCCGCAATGGCCGACGGTCGGATTCACGCCGTACAAATCAAGACCCGAATTCCCACGAGCACCAAGAAAACCCAGGACGACGGGTTAAACATTATCGGATAACTTTTGGCGAGGAGGAAGACATGCCGCAGGATACGATCGAACAAATTAAGAAGGACATTCAATCAAATAAAATTCTAATTTATATGAAAGGTACGCCTGATCAGCCGCTCTGCGGTTTTTCGCAAGCGACGGTCCAGTTGTTTAAAGGGCTTGGCGTTCCTTTTTCGACTCGCGATGTGACTACCCATCCAGAACTCAGAGCAAAGCTTCCTGAAATTTCAAACTGGCCTACGTTTCCTCAAGTTTTCATTGATGGAAAACTGATTGGCGGTTGTGACATTGTACATGAGATGCACGAACGGGACGAGCTTGTGCCTTTAGTGCAAGAAGCGTTTAAGAAGAAGTAGAAGAGGAATTCTTTTTCTTACCAAACTCAATCCGAAGTTCCTCACCGCGCCTGAGGCGTTCGATGTTGGAGCGGTGGTTATAAATGAGAAGTCCTACGAGAATGAGCGTGATCAAGAAGACAGCTCCGAAGGAGTAAAGGTCGCGGTAGAAAATGAGAAGCAGGATCGGGAAACTGAGTGCTGAAACAATGGAAGCGAGCGAGACATAACGCCAAACGGCAAAACACACAGCCCAAATGAGCGTAGCCAAAATTGTTCCAAGCGGGAAAATACCCAAAAGCACCCCCGCTGAAGTGGCCACGCCTTTTCCGCCTTTGAGTTTCAGCCAAGGAGTCCACGTATGACCTGCAATGGCAGCCGCTCCGAAATAAAATTGTTTGAGCGCAAGATCAAAGTCAAAAAACGCCGTTGCCGTAGGAGCTAAGATGGCCGTCACGAGCCAGCCTTTCAAGATATCAATTGCGAGTACGATAGCGCCCCATTTTTTTCCCACGACGCGGAATACATTGGTCGCGCCCACATTTCCGCTCCCATGTTCGCGGATGTCAAGTCCTCGAATGCGTTTGGCGATGATATATCCCGTGGGAATTGATCCGATCAGGTAAGCAATGAGCAGCCACAAAACATTCTGTAGGAATTCCATAGATATGGAATATAATGAATTTGTGGCGAAAAAGCAAGCCCCGTTAGAAACTTTAAATTTTTCACTTAAGGAGTTTCTAACGGGGCAAGCATTCTGTATGATATGTTACGGTGGTTGATTAATACGATGATCGCATCCATGATCTTCTTTCCGACTCGGGAGTTTTCACTCGAGCCAAGCCGTCTCGGTCTTGCTTATGAAGATGTGTTTTGTAAAACCCGGGACGGCCTCCAAATTCACGGTTGGTTTTTGGAAGCGAAAGAGAATCCCTCCAATTTTTGCCTCCTTTTCTTCCATGGGAATGCAGACAATATTTCGATCAGGCTTCCGAAAGCAAAAGAATGGCTCGATCGAGGAATTTCTGTTTTTCTGGTTGATTATCGGGGATATGGAAAAAGCGAGGGTGAGATTAAACGGGGTGAGGATCTGTATGAAGATGGGAAAGCCGCTTTTGAGGGGCTTCGTCAAAGGGGATTTCATCCTTCCCAGATCGTTCTCTATGGAGAGTCGCTCGGCGGCGTTCCCGCGATTCGACTTGGGAGTGAAGAAAAGTGTAAAGCCGTCATTTTAGAAGCCCCCTTCACCTCCACCAAGGAGCTGGCAAAAAAGCATTACGGCTTAACACCTCCTGATTTTATGATCAAAGATTTCCTTTTCGACAACGAATCGGAAATCACGAAGCTTAAGACACCGATTTTGATTGTTCACGGAACGGCCGATGAAATCGTCCCCTTTGAAATGGGAAAACGTCTATTTGATCAAGCGCCCGCCCCAAAAGAATTCTTTGAGATTAGGAATGCCCGCCACAACGACATTTCAGAAGTAGGCGGAATCCAATTTTATGAAAAGCCACTCCAATTTGTGATGTCACTTCAATAGATCATAAGTCCAATGTCATTCCCGCGTACAGAAAATGGGGGCAGATTATAATCTGTCCCCATTTTCACAATAAAATCAAGGCTAATTCTTACAGCCCGCCGCGCTTTTTAAAACGATAAAAATTGTCACCGCCCCCGAGGGGGCAGTCTTACTTTTCGACTTTATTTACTCCCGAGCCTTCCCAAGAAGGTCCTTCATCGGTTATAATTTGTAATGCAAGCAAGGAGGTGTCGATAAAGAGATGGAAAAACGGAAGATCGTTTTCTTTCTGGACGACGACGGTGAATTTCTAGAATTGCTCCCCCACATGATTCACCATCCTGATTATGAAGTGCGAACGTACCACGTGACCAATGGTTACCACATTGTAGATGAAATTGTCCGCGTAAAACCCAATGTTATCTTCATGGATTTCTTCCTCCCACGGGTCAACGGGGCGCAGGTCCTTCCCATTTTGAGGTTTATTAGAGAACTTTCTGGCACGCCGATTTATCTGATGACGGGTTATCCGATGGAGCACCTTGCTCCTTTCCTGAGAGAGGTAAGCTATTCGGGAATTATTCTGAAACAGGCTTCTTTCAAGGAGGAGGTTTTAAAGATATTAGATGGGCTCGAACACGCCCATTCTTGCCGCGTCTAAATTTTGGAATTCACAGAAAAAGGGGACAGAC
>JACOVU010000081.1 GCA_016177155.1 Candidatus Omnitrophota bacterium
GGCGGAGAAGATGCAAAACCGATTGGTACGGAACTGACCGAAGAAGGCCAAAAGGAAGTCGATAAATTCTATTTTGGTTTTGTGGACATTGAACATACGCGCGAGGCGTGGTTTTTCCAGAAACTCAAAAACCCCAGAATTTTTGATCGCGGGAAAGTCGTGGGTTATCACGAAAAACTCAGAATGCCTCATTTTGGATTTACGGACGAGCAAGCGGAGGCGCTCACGACCTTCCTTTTAAGTTTGCGCGAAGAAGAAATTCCGCTCGAAATGAAGCGCGAGCTTAATTTGAAAGAAAAAGAGGTTGAAGCAGGCCGCTTCCTGGTTTCAAAATTTAATTGTCAGGGTTGCCATACGGTGGACGGCGTTGAGGGGCGGATTCGCGCTATTTACGAAGACAAAGGGAATGCACCTCCCATGATTGATGGAGAGGGTGCAAAGGTGCAGGAGTTTTGGCTTTATCACTTTTTACAAGAACCTTCTCTCATTCGGCCCTGGCTTAAGATTCGGATGCCCACTTTTGGGTTTAATGACGAGGAGACCAATACCGTTGTAAAATATTTCCACAATTTAGCGGAGCAAAAAATTTCATTTGCGCCACAAGCCTCCCACGCTACTAGTGAGTCGGTTCAAGCAGGCCGCGAGCTCTTTGTGAAACTCAAATGTATTCAATGTCACCAACCCGCTGAGGTAGGGGCGACCGGACCGGTCGCCCCTACGCTTGGTGCATCCTTCCTGGCGCCTGATTTGACTTTGGCACGGGAACGTCTCAAGCCCAACTGGGTGACGGAGTGGCTTAAAGACCCACAAGTGCTTCAACCTGGTACCATGATGCCCACCTTTTTCCCAGAGGGCCAGACTCCTTTTAAGAATATGTTGGGCGGTGACACATTAAAACAAATTCAAGCGATTAAAGATTACCTCATGATATTTACGCCCGAGGAGGCAATCAAAATTAAGGGCGGCGATGGAAAGGAGACGGTAAGAAAATGAAAAAGTTTTTTCTTTTTGTAACATTATTTTTTGTTTTGAATTCCAATGCGTTTGCAAGTTCGATTACGGGCAAAGTTAATTTTACAGGTCAAGCGCCAGCCCCAGAACAAATTTCCATGAATGCTGATCCGACCTGTGCGTCACTTCATTCAGAGCCTGTGTATGCGCAAACGGTTTTGACAAATCCAAATGAGACACTTCAAAACGTGTTTGTGTACGTCAAAGAAGGACTAGATGGAAAGACCTTTGAAACGCCTTCAACTCCCGTTACGATCGATCAGAAAGGATGCACGTATCATCCGCACGTGTTTGGAATTCAAGTAGGCCAGACACTTGAGATTATGAATAGCGATGCGACACTCCACAACATTCATTCTCTTGCGGAGAAGAACAAACCATTCAACCTCGGCATGCCTATTCAAGGTATGAAGTTGACTAAGAAATTCGAAAACCCAGAGATTATGGTCAAGATGAAGTGCGACGTCCATCCCTGGATGAGCGCTTTTATCGGCGTTCTCCCACATCCGTTTTTTAGCGTTACAGGCACGGAGGGAACGTTTGAAATTAAAGATTTGCCGGCAGGTGAATATACGATTGAAGCTTGGCATGAGAAGTACGGGGTGCAAACTCAAAAGATAACAGTAGGGGAAGGGCCAGCGGATGTGGAGTTTACGTTTGGTGGGTAGGAAATCGTTATCGTGTGTAGGGGCACCATTCATGGCGCCCACTGGGTTTCGCAAATGCCAAGGGCGCGATAAATCGCGCCCCTACGTTTGGGTGATATTTTGCGCTCTTTTTCTTATTTCTTCCCCTCTCTTTGCAGGCATGGTTACGGGCAAAGCCTCATTTGATGGCACGCCTGGCGAAAATCCAAAGATCGACATGTCAGCCGACCCTGTTTGCAAGTCGCTCAACCCTGGCGAAGCTTTCCAACAGCGGGTTGTCGTCAATTCGAACCACACGCTTCAGAATGTCTTCGTCTATATTAAGGAAGGTCTCGAAGGAAAGAAACTTCCGACGCCTACCACACCTGCTGTTTTGGATCAACAAGCCTGCGCTTATCATCCCCGCGTTCTCGGGATCGAGGCGAATCAAAAACTCCAGATTATCAATAGTGATCCAACGCTTCACAACGTTCATGCCTTCTCAAAAAATAGTCCCGAATTTAATCTGGGCATGCCCATGCAGGGGATGAAGCTTGAGAAGACTTTTTCGAATCCTGAAATTATGGTGAAGATGAAATGTGACGTCCATCCCTGGATGACAGGTTATATTGGAGTACTCAGCCATCCTTTTTTTGCCGTGACGGATGATCAAGGTGGGTTCAAAATCGAAAACTTGCCAGCAGGGGAATACACGATCGAAGCCTGGCATGAAACCTATGGAACAAAATCGCAAAAAGTTACGGTGACTGATGCTGAGGCAGTCGTCGATTTTAAATTCAGCGCGAAGGAAATCGTAGACGAGGCAAGCGGTCTTAAAATTAAGGCGGGAGAACCGAAGCCGCTAAAAGAATTGTACGATGATTCAGCGGCTTTGAACGTGCCCCGCCCCAAAACAGGTTGGTGGCTTCCTGCAAGTCTATCCACTTATGGTAAAAAGATTGATAGCCTTTTCTACATTATTTTGGCGATTACAGGGATCGTCTTTTTCGGTGTTCAAGGTGTTTTGCTCTACTTTCTTTTGAAATATCGTGCGAAACCAGGCGGGAAAGCTTTTTACACTCATGGAAATGATCGCTTGGAAGTCATTTGGACTGTCATTCCAGCGATCATTTTGGTATTCCTTACGATTTGGAGTCAAAAGATTTGGTCTGAGGTACGCGGGCCAGCTCCTGCTCAGGCCATTCCGATTGAAATTCAAGCAGAACAATTTGCCTGGAACATACGGTATACTGGACCAGATGGTAAATTTGGCACAGCGGATGACATTAAAACGATTAACCAGCTTCACATTCCAGTCGGAAAACCTGTACGTGTCCGACTGACTTCTATTGGGAAAGATGGAAAGCATCCTGTAATTCACAGTTTCTTTTTGCCTGAGTTTCGGTTAAAACAAGATGTTGTTCCCGGGATGGCGATAGACGTTTGGTTTGAGGCAACCCGTACCGGGAAGTATGAAATTGCGTGTGCAGAATTTTGCGGACTTGGGCATTACCGGATGCGAGGATTTTTATCCATTCACTCGCCTGAGGGATATGAGGCTTGGCTGAAGGAGCAGTCAGGAGGATAAAAAGGCGTACTTGGTACTTAGTGGATTAAGTTACGGTCTCATGTCGAGAATGTGGAGCAAGTCAGCAGATTTATTTTTAATGGAAGTTTTGATTCGGTTTTTCTAAGTACCAAGTCCCATATACTAAGTACGTTTTTCTAAATATAAGAGGTTTTATATGGAGCATAAACTCAATTTTTGGCGGAAGTATATTTTCTCCACCGATCACAAGATGATTGGGCTTCAATTTTTATTCACAACCCTTTTCTTCTTTTTGGTGGGCGGTGCGCTTGCTCTCCTTCTCAGATGGCAGCTGGCTTATCCTGGCAAGCCCATGCCCGTGCTCGGCTCACTTTTTCCGGACAGCATGATGGTGGGCGGAGTCATGCTTCCTGAATTTTACAATTCACTGTTCACCATGCACGCGTCAGTCATGATTTTCTTTGCGATCATCCCCATTTTAGTGGGTGCGTTTGGTAACTTTGTCGTTCCGCTTCAAATCGGCGCTCGGGATATGGCATTTCCAAGACTGAACATGCTCTCTTATTGGTTTTTCTGGCCTGCTGCGATTGTAGCTCTCACGGGATTTTTCATGCAGGGCGGCGCAGCGGCGAGCGGCTGGACGGCTTATCCGCCGTTAAGTGCGATTGAACCTGTGGGACAAACTTTTTGGATTGTTGCCGTGATTTTGGTGGGGACATCTTCCATTATGGGAGCAATTAATTATCTCACCACCATTCTCAATATGCGAGCGCCCGGCATGGGTTTTTTCAGGATGCCTTTGACGACCTGGGCGATTTTTATTACCTCAATTCTTTCACTGTTGGCAACGCCTGTGCTGACGACCGCCATGATCATGCTTCTTTTTGACCGCACCTTGGGAACGCATTTCTTTTTGGCGGAAGGGGGCGGGATTACACTTCTTTGGCAGCACCTCTTTTGGTTTTATTCGCACCCTGCGGTGTACATCATGATTCTTCCGGGAATGGGAATTGTCTCGGATGTCATTTCCACATTTTCTCGGAAACCCCTCTTTGGTTACAAGATGATGGTGTTTGCGATCATGGCGATTGCCTTCCTCGGGTTCATTGTGTGGGGACATCACATGTTTCAGAGCGGTATGAATCCAACGGTGGGAACAACTTTTATGCTTTCGACCATGCTTATTGCAGTGCCTTCCGCAATCAAAACTTTTAACTGGCTCGGAACAATGTGGCGTGGTTCAATTCGGTTTACGCCTGCGATGCTGAATGCGATTGCGTTTGTTTCCATGTTTGTCATTGGGGGCTTAAGCGGGATTTTTATGGCTTCTACCGCAGTCGATATTTTTATTCATGATACCTATTTTATTGTCGGACACATTCATTATGTTCTATTTGGCGGGAGTATGTTCGCCGCGTTTGCAGGGCTTAACTATTGGTTTCCCAAAATGTTTGGCCGAATATTGGATGACCTGCTCGGAAAAATTCATTTCGTGGGGACGTTCATTTTCTTTAATTGCACGTTTTTTCCCATGCACATTTTAGGGATCGGAGGTCACATGCGCCGCATTTATGATCCGATGCAGTATGCTCACCTCCAACATCTTCAACCGATCAACGTGTTTATTACGATTAGCGCATTTCTGTTAGGCGTGTGGCAGATTTTCTTGGTGATTAATGTTGTGAAAAGTCTATTTTGGGGCAAGAAAGTAGATCGCAATCCCTGGCAGGCGAATACGCTTGAATGGGCTGCGCCGTCTCCGCCTCCGCATGGCAATTTTGAAACGATTCCAACCGTTTATCGCGAGCCTTATGAGTACAGCGTTCCGGGCCGCGAAAAGGATTTTTATCCACAAAATGAACCGTAAGCTAATGCGGAATTCGGAACGCGGAGTGCGGAATGATTAATAATTTAAAAGAAAAAACGAAAAAGTTTGCATTGAGTGTCATTAATTTTATCGATTTACTTCCAAAAGGGAGAAAAGTTGATGTAATTAGTAATCAACTACTTCGTTCAGCAACATCCGTAGGAGCAAACTATCGGGCTGCATGTCGAGCTAAATCCACGGCTGATTTTATTCATAAAATGGGGACAGTGGAGGAAGAAGCTGATGAATCAATTTATTGGATGGAACTTCTTTTTGAAGGGGGAATCGTATCTATAAGTGATGTCAAAAATTTAATAGAAGAAGCGAATGAAATTTTGGCAATGACAGTTTCTTCTATTCGAACTGCACGAAAAAATAGGGCCTACTCTAAATGAATATTCCGCATTCCGAACTCCGCACTCCGCA
>JACOVU010000086.1 GCA_016177155.1 Candidatus Omnitrophota bacterium
ACTGAATACTTAGATCGAATTCTTTCTCTTCGGGTAGTACACAATGTAGACGAGGCGATCAAACATATTCAAAAATATGGTTCAGCCCACACGGACTCGATCATTACCAAGAATAAACAAACTGCACGCAAATTTATTTCAAAGGTGGATTCTTCTTCGGTTATGGTGAACGCTTCTACTCGATTTTCAGATGGAAACGAGTACGGTTTTGGAGCTGAAATTGGAATCTCGACCGATAAAGTGCATGCGCGCGGTCCGATGGGTCTTGAAGGACTTATTTCTTACAAATACGTGGTCGAAGGCACAGGACAGATTCGAACTTAACCTATCTCAAATCTCATGCGGATTGGAATGCTGGGCGGGACATTTGATCCGATTCACGAGGGACACCTTGCGTTGGCACGGGCCGCTTTAAAAGAACTTCGGCTGGACCGTCTCATTTTTATTCCCGCCTTTCGGCATCCCCTCGAACAAAAAGATCGTAAAACCGTTGCTTCTCCCGAAGCGCGACTTGAGATGGTGCGACTTGCTGTTCGAGGCGAATCTCAATTTGAGCTGTCTGATTGTGAGATCAAACGAAAGGGCATTTCCTATACGGTCGATACCCTACGTGAATTTCGGAGTCTTTACCCCAAACCTCATGAACTTTATTTCCTAACGGGTGGAGATTGGGGAAAAAATCTAAGTCGGTGGAAAGATATTCGAACGATTTTTTCGCTTGCGCGTTTTGTAGTTGCTCGGCGTCCAGGGTTTGATATCTCTCCGTTGCCAAAGGAAGTCGAGTTTTTGGATTTTATACCCTTAGATATTTCCTCGACTGCAATTCGTGAAAAGTTAAAAAAAGGAGCTTCGGTAAGTTCGTTAGTTCCGAAGCAAGTTTTGGAATATATGATTCAACACAAACTTTATCAAAATTAACTTATGGCCCTCATTCCTCAACTGGTTGCTTTGGTAGTTCTCTTGATGCTTTCGGCACTCTTTTCGGGCTCGGAAGCCGCTGTCTTTTCTCTTTCTAAGATTCAAAAGAAGCGTTTGAGCACCCAGCATCCTCATACTTGGAAAACGGTTTCTTCACTTCTTGAACGTCCTCGTCGAACCTTAATTACGATTTTGATCGGCAATATGGTGGTGAATACCATGGCGACCGTACTCATTACGACGATTGCCGTTCATTGGTTAGGTCCAAGCGGTGTGTCTTGGACGATTGTACTGTTCACATTTATTCTGGTGATTACTGGCGAGCTGACGCCTAAGATTTTTGCCGTCCGTCACAACGAACAGTTTGCCTATCTCTGCGCCGTTCCTTTGGACTGGATTGCTAAATTCTTGTTTCCCTTTAGGCGGCTCATCCGTTTTGTCACAGACTGGGTATTGAGTTTTCTGGTTCGTGAGAAACAGAGCGACGCCGATTTAGTTTCGGAATCTGAACTCAAAGCATTAGCGCGAATCGGAGAAGAAGAGGGTGTTTTGAGTTCCGACGAGGGGGAAATGATTCAGAATTTGATTAATCTAGGCGATCGTTTCGTGCGAGAGATTATGACCCCACGGACAGACATTGTCGCTTTTGATATTGAAGAAGGGCGCGAGAGGCTGGTCAGTTTGATTCAGCGGTATCATTTCTCTTATTTCCCGGTGTATGAGAAAACGATGGATAACCTCCTTGGGGTCATTTCAACACAGGAGTTCATGCTGGATACCCAAGGTCGGTTGCGCGAGCTCGTCCAAACACCTTACTTCATTCCTGAAACCAAATTGATTGATGAACTTTTACATGAATTTCAGAAAACGGGAAGTCGCGTTGCTATTTGCGTGGACGAATATGGCGGAACGGCAGGTCTTGTCACCCTTGAAGATATTTTGGAAGAGATCTTTGGTGAATTTTATGACGAGTATACCAAGGCAGAACCCTTGGTGAAACAGATTGAAGATGCACTTTATTCCGTGAGCGGAAAGACAAATCTTCATGAAATTAGCGACACCTTAGGTGTGGCGCTTCACTCTGAGACGAGCGAAACATTAAGTGGCTGGCTTTTAGAACAATGGGGAAAGATTCCGAAGCAGAATGAAACTTTTCATTGGGAGGGAATCGATTTTACGATTAAGGAAGTGGATCGGCAGCGGATCGTAAAAGTAGAGATTCGGAAAAGACAATGATCCTACCACCTGCCTTTGGCCCGAAGGGCCTATTTTTAGTGAGGATAGCTAGTAAAAATCTGCCTGCGGCAGAAAGGCAGGTGATAGGATGATCCCACTTTTCTTGTTAATGATCGTTGCTTTTCTCTTGTTCGGATTCTTTGCAGGATCTGAAATGGCTTATCTTTCCTGCAACAAACTCAAATTGAGACATTTAGCCGACGAAGGAGACCCGAATGCTCAAGTGATTTTGCGTTTCCACCAAGAACCAAAACGATTTTTGACCACGGTTCTCATAGGTACGAATTTGATGCATGTAGCGGTGGTGGGTATTGCTACCTATCTACTTGAAGAAAAACTTCATTTCACGAATCGATGGGTGATCATTCCTGTACTGTCGCTTTTGATTATTACCTTTGCGGAAACCATTCCCAAAGATTGGTTTCGCCACAAAGCGGACGATTTTATTTATCGATTTGCACTTATCTTAGGCTTTTTGGACCGCGTTTTGAGCAGTGTTTCAAAATGTTTAATTGCGTTAACCGATTTTCTGATTGAGACAACTGCTCCTGACATGAAACGGAGTCCTTTTGTGACACGGGAGGAATTTCGGTATGTGATTGAAGAAAGTGCAAAAGGAGGCGTGTTGCTGCCACACGAGAAACGGCTGATCGATACAATTCTCAATTTAGGTTCGGTTCGGGTTGAAGAAGTCATGATTCCTGTGTCGAAATTTCCAATGGTTGCCCTAACGGATCAGGTGGGTCGAGTGAAAGAGGTGGCGCGCCGTACGAAAACTCGAGCCGCTTTGGTTTACGAAGAAATTCCTACTCTTGTTGTAGGGATGGTTTATGTGTTTGATGTCCTCTTTGAAGAACATGAAGATCAAGGCCTTTCCCGTTGCCTTCGAGCTCCTCTTTTTATTAACGCAGACAAGAGTGTTGAAAAGGCAATTTTTCTCCTCCAATCCAAGCATGCTTCCTACGGTGCTGTCATTAATGCACGAAGTGAAGTGGTTGGGGTTGTCAGTATTGAAAACCTCATTCAATTCTAAGTCCTTATCAAAAAATAACTTACGTTTTAATCTCTGCTCTCCAACTTTCCACAGGTTTAGCGATCTTCTCCTTAAGCAGTTCAGTTTTTAAGCCGATAATTTGAGACAGTCGAGCAAGCGATCGCAGTTGTGCCTGTTTTTATACATACCCTTATTGGGCAGGTATTCATAATTCAGCAGGGGGGGGGCTTTCCGTGCGGATTATTGCGATCGCAAATCAGAAGGGTGGATGCGGAAAGACAACAACGGCCATTAACTTATCGGCTGCACTTGCCTTTCTTCAGAAGAAAGTTCTGCTTATCGATTTAGATCCGCAAGGCCATGCAACGTGTGGGTTGGGAATTCGGGCGGAATTTCTCGATAAGACAAGCTATGATTTATTCCAAGACAGCCCTGCTTCAATTGCCGACCTCATTCTTCCCGTTAATGATTATCTTTATTTAATTCCGACCTATGTGCTCCTGAGTCAAGTTGAGCAGGAATGGCGAGCATCAAGTTCGCGTCCTTATGAACAATTAACGAATCGAATCCGTCAGCTAGACTTCTCTTACGACTACGTGGTAATCGATTGTCCGCCCAATTTAGGTCCTTTGACTTTTAACGCATTGACAGCAGCTGAGGAAGTGATCGTTCCGCTAGAACCTTCTTTTTTCTCTTTGCACGGCCTTGCCAAAATTTTTGAAACGTTAGACTCCATTCAGAAAATGCGCAGTAACAAACTTCGCATTCATGCTTTGTTGACTCGCTTTGAGAAAAGGGTCAGGCTTGCACGGGAAATTCAGGAAGAAGTCCGGAAATATTTTAAGGAACGGATGTTTCTGACCACGATCGATGAAAATATCAGATTAAGAGAAGCGGCCGCCAGCGGGAAAAGCATTGTCGATTTTGATCGGGCCTCGCTGGGGTTTCGAAATTACATGGGTCTTGCAATCGAAGTCATCGAGCGCGGGCTCATTTGGCAAATGGCGGGACGGGAAGCAGATGCTCTTAGATTTCAAGAGGAAATTCAGATTCAACAAAATGGGGAAGAAACCTCAGCACCATCTGATTCAACGCCTGTCGTCGAAATTCCGGTCTTGCCCCACTCATCGTTGGATGGAGGGGAAAGTGCTGATCTTACGGATTTGCGTCCCAAGGTAGTGCTGGGCGGTGTTCTTTTTTCCTATCTCAGCCGGGAAGCAACTTCTGTTTTTGTAGCCGGGGATTTCAACCGGTGGGTAGCAGAACCTCTCCGACTCATAGATCCGACAGCAGGTCTGTGGCAGAAAATCGTATCCATAGAACCAGGAAAGTTTCATTATAAGTTTTTGGTCAATGACGTTTGGCGAAATGATTCTTCTAACCCAAGAATAGAATCAAATCCCTATGGGGGTGCTGATTCTGTTATTGTGGTGGATGGTCTTCCTATCACTCATGAAAACCGAGAAGAAACTAAAACGGGGACTGGCTGATTTATCTCATTTATTTGGTGAGAGGCAACGCCGGTTGGTGATCGAACCACCGGAAGAGTTTCCTTTGGAGGCCGCGCCGCCTAATTTGATTTCGACAGCGTTTTTTTCAGGTTCGCACCTTCTCACTCCACAGGAATTGTTCCAGTTTGTAGAGCCTCTTAGAAACGCATTTCACGAGGTAGTCTTATTGGCACTTTCGCCCAATCGTGATCGATATCAATTTCTGGAGCAAGCATTCCAAATTCCTCCTTGGGAAGAGATCACTTCTCGGGCCGAGTTTTGTCTTCATTCACTTGGAGAACGTTTTGCGTTCGGTTTTGTTTCACCCACTCAGTTCCAAAAAATGATTCATCCCAAATGGACAGATGAAATGTTGGTTGATTCAGATGGTTCGAGGAAGGGGATCGTTGTTTTTGATTCGCTCGACACTAAAATGAATTTTTCTCAGAATACGCCTGTACTGGATTTGATCGACCATTGTATTTTTATTTTGAAACCAGAAGCCAGTGAACTCATTTCTACCTATGAGCTTATGCATTTCTATTTGGCGAAGAGCCAACACTTGAGAACTTCGATCTTGTTTGTGGGAAATGGTGCTCACGAGTTAGCCGAATATGCTTATGAGGAATTCAACGGGATTGCCTCACGCTTTTTGGGATACGATTTGGGCTTTTTGGGTTGGCTTGAGAAAGACCAAGCACAAATCAATGCGGAACTCCTTCTGGAAGAGACAGGAAGTATTTTCCAGATGCCTCTTAAAGCCGCTTTGAAAGAGATGCTTTATCCTCCCCTTGTGAAGGTATGATTATCTTTGAACCGGCACGTCATGATTTAAATCGAGAAGAGTATCGCGTTCTTGCGATTGAACTTGCTCGTAAAGTTGTTCCAGGGGGTGCTTTTCTTTCTTCCGAGGTAAAGCATCATTGCGTTTCAATCCTGATCCAAGAAGGCCGGGATTTAGTTTCCTTTGGTTTTTACCCCGGAAGAATGAGCGCAATGGACTGGAAACGTATGGAAGAAACACAAGGAGAGGGTAAAACAAACCGCATTTATATTGTGGCACAAGATTTTGAAGAAAAGATATTCACCCAAGTATCTGAAGCACACAAAAGAACGTCTTGGTTTAAGTGGTTTTTGCTCCAGTCAAATCAAGAAACAGCCGTCAGTTTTCATCCCTATCGAAATTATCAGGAAAAGTTCGATCCATCAACTGCCAACAAAGAATATTCTGATTTTGCCGGACAACATTCTCTCCATGAGAGACTGACAACTCCTGAGTTTGTTGCTTTATCCCGCCTGGGGATGGCGCTTCGTGCCCGCCGGTCTTAAAAAGACCCCCTTATATTTAATATCGAAAGGTCTTGCGGTATGTGCACCCCTTTTTTATAATGGCGTCCTTATGAATAGCACCGGGTTGAAGGGTTAGTTTTTCATGCAGCAAGATCTCGAACTCCTGCAGGAAATCCAAAAATGGGATAAGGAAATCTATTCTCTCCTAGAAATTTCCAAAGATATCCCGCGCACGCTTGAAGAATTGAACCGCGAAGTTGAAGTTCAAAGAAATCTGCTCAAAAAATTTCAGGAAGAAATGAAAACCGCACAACTCAAACAAAAAGAGAAAGAAGGAGAGCTTGCAACCAAGGAACAAAATATTAAAAAACTGGATGCCCAATTATCCCAAGTAAAAACCAATAAGGAATACGCTTCCCTCCAGTCCGAGATCAATTCTCTCAAAGCAGATAATTCACTTCTTGAAGAGGAGATCATTCTCCTCTTTGATCAAGTTGAGGAAGTTCAGAAGAAGGCGGATGAACAAAAGAAGAAAGTAGAAGTTATTGAAGCTAATTTTAAACGAAAAGAGCAGGAACTTCAAGAGCAAGTGAAAGAACTTGCGAGAAAAGTAGAAGCTTTGAAACAACAGAAGCAAGACAAGATTAAGCTCGTGAATTCGGAAATCGCCTCTCTTTATGAACAGATCGTTACCAAAAAACATGGCCTTGCGTTTGTCAAAGTGGATGGGGAAGTGTGTCCCGCCTGTCAGATCCAACTCCGTCCGCAGGTGGTTAATGAGATTAAGATGAGGGAAAAAGTGATCATCTGCGACAACTGTTCCCGAATTCTTTATTCCGACTAGCCAGCCCGATTCATTCTTTGTCACCTTATTTCCAACCCCATATGTAGTGGTGTTTCCCGGAAGACTACCCCCCAAATAGCTGCTAGTAAATTTTTTTAATTTTTTCTATGTGGAGGCTTGACAACTACTTATAGCGTTAGGTATACTTCCGCATATAAGAAAGTGGTCAAAAGTGGGAGAAAGTGGAGAATAACCGCTGATGTTCTACGGCCAATATGAACACGCCCTGGATGCAAAAGACCGCGTTATCATCCCGTCTAAGTTTCGAGAAATTTTCAAGGAGCACTATGCAGAGAGATTTTTCATCACCCGTGGTTTGGACCAGTGCCTTTTCGTTTTTACGGAAGAGGAATGGAAGACGCAGGAGGATCACTTCCGCAAGATGTCTTTCACGCGAGAAGATGCTCGAAAATTTAATCGGCTTTATTTTTCTGGCGCATGCGAGGTCATCTGTGACAAGCAAGGTCGGATTTTGATTCCAGCGTATTTGAAGGATTACGCAGGGATCAAGCAGGATGTTGTGATTATCGGAGTTTCCGATCGAATTGAAATCTGGTCGAAAGAAAAATGGGCAGAATTTTTCAAAAATAATCTTGGTTCTTTTGAGTCGCTCGCAGAAAAATTAATTGAACCCAATCCAAAATCCTAGGTGCAAGGAGGAAACATGAACCATCGGTTGAATGGTAATGGAACAAGCAGGTTCGGCGTTGATATCGTCCGGTGTGCAGGTGATTTAAATGCGACGCGGATGGTTCAAATCAAGTCGCGCTTTAATCGCCTGATGAATCAAAACCGTCGGTTTTTCTTGATGGATATGAGCGAAGCCCGGCACGCAGATTTAGCGGGTCTCGGTATTTTAATTGATCGGCTTCAAAAGATTAGATCTCGTAAGGGTGATATTCGATTATTTAATATTAACCCAGAAGTCTCTCATATTTTAAGTTTGGTGGGCCTGAACCAGGTGATTGCTACATTTTCGAATGAAGAGGAGGCTCGCAGGAGCTTTCAGTTTGCATAAGCCTGTATTGTTGGATTCCGTTCTTTCTCAATTGACATTAAAAGCAGGGCAGATTGTCATCGATGGGACAGTGGGTAGCGGAGGGCATGCCGAGGCTATTTTGAAAGCCATCAGCCCTGAGGGAATCTTGATCGGATTGGATCAGGATGAAGAAGCACTCAAGCGATCGGAAGAGTGTTTAAAACGAGTCGGCGGCAAATTCATTCTCAAACATTCAAATTTCCGAAATTTAGACCAGGTTTTATCTATACTTAATATTCACAAGGTTCATGCCGTTTTATTAGATATCGGTGTTTCGTCCGATCAGTTAGGAGATCCGAAACGGGGATTTAGTTTTCAGGCAGAAGGCCCGCTGGATATGCGGATGGATCAGGCAGAAGGTTTGCCAGCGGGGATATTGGTTGCAGAAGCAAGCGTTGAAGAACTGACTTCAATCTTTCGTAATTTTGGCGAGGAACGTTACGCACGGAAAATTGCATATGCGATTGTTCGAGAGCGCACAAAAAAGCCGATCGAGACAACCCGTGCGCTTAAGGAATTGATCGAGCGGGTGACGCCTGCCCGATACCGATACGGGCGTATCCATCCCGCAACCCGGGTATTTCAGGCGATTCGGATTGCGGTTAATGATGAGCTTGGCGCGCTCAGGGAAGGGCTTCCAAAAGCTTTTGAAGCGCTTGAGCGGAATGGACGGCTTGCCGTTATTAGTTTTCATTCGTTGGAAGATCGTTTAGTAAAACGCTTTTTCATAGAAAAGAAGAATTTAGGCGTCGGAGCGATCGTTACCAAAAAGCCGATTGTGCCAAGCGATCAGGAAATGGAAGCGAATCCGAGGGCGCGGTCGGCAAAACTGCGGGTTATTGAGCGGAGCTCGTGATGGAGATCTCAAAACGTACTTTTATTTATTTGGTGATTGCGACAATCGCTCTTCTCCTCTACGTTCATGAGCAGGTTTCGATTTATCAAGTTTCCTATGACATCGGAAAAAAAGAACGAGAGCTTGCTCGGCTTACCGAAGAGTATAAGACCTTTAAATTTCGAGTTGCGCGCCTTCGTTCCCCTCATGTATTAAGTGAGCGGATGAAGCGGGCTTCACTCGATCTCGCTATCCCAGAAGATCAAGAAGTGATCCGAATCCTTAAATTGAGAGTGGCGGCCCCAGAAACGCGAGAAGGGAAATGGTCTGCTCCGTTTCAATTCCTATCCTTACTTCATTTCGTAAGAGAGGCGCAAGCAAAAACAGCTAGGGACTAATCCCATCACCTTCTTTTTCGATATGAAACATCGAAAACTCGTAGAGTTTCAAAAGCGTGGCAGTGAGAATTCACCCCGCGCTTTTGAAAAGAAGGTGATGGGATAATGTTCTCGAACGTTTCGAAGACGCGGTTTCTTCTTGTTGACCTCGTTATTGTTGCTATTTTTCCCCTTCTGGTTTATCAAATTGTTCGTTTGACTATTCAAAATCATGATTTTTTGGTGGAGTTTGCAAATCGCCAGCACAATCTGGTCATTGAGGTTGAGCCTGACCGCGGGGCAATTTTGGATCGGAATTTCAAAGAATTTGCGACCAATCTGAAAATTCCTTCAATTTATGCCATTCCACGGTTAATTCCGGCTAAAGAGAAACCCGAATTAATCGAAACGCTTTCCAAGATTTTGAGGTTGGACCGCGCTTTTCTCTCAGATCGTTTAGACCGCGATAAAGCTTTTATATGGTTGAAGCGTCGAACTTCCTTTCGGGAAGCCGAAGCGATCCACAAGCTCAAAAATCCAAACCTCGGCATTACCTATGAGCCGAAACGTTTCTATCCCCACGGGGCAATGCTTTCAAATGTCGTTGGCTTTTGCAACATTGATAATGTAGGCGTGGAAGGATTGGAACTTCTTTACAATCAGAAATTGATCGGGCGGAAAGGATTTCGTTACACCAAGCGGGATGCCTTGGGAAGAGAAATGGTAGCGCTGGAAGAAAAAGTGATTCCAACTGTGAACGGGGCGCGGCTCATTCTTACGATCGATCAATATATTCAATACGTTACGGAGCAAGCTTTAGAGGAAGCATTTCGAAAGCACAAAGCGGAAAGTGCGATTGCGGTTGTTATGAATCCAAGGACGGGAGAGATTCTTGCCATGGCCTCACGTCCTACCTTTGATTCCAATCAGCTGGGAGCGTCAGATGTAGCCCACCGCAGGAATCGGCCGATTACGGATATTTTTGAACCTGGTTCTGTCTTCAAAATTGTAACTGCTACCGCCGCGCTGAATGAAGGAAAAGTTTCACTGAGCGAGATTTTTAATTGTGAACATGGCCAGTGGCGTGTGAGACCGAAGCGGATCATTCACGATGTGCATCCTTACGGCAATCTTACGTTCCCACAGGTTTTGATCAAGTCCAGTAATATTGGTACGGTCAAAATCGGCATGCGGCTGGGTGAGAAAACACTTTACGATTACATTCGAAAGTTTGGATTTGGCGAACGCACAGGAATTGATTTTCCAGGAGAGGTGGTTGGAATTTTACGCCCGCCTGAGAAGTGGTCGAAATTCTCGATTACTTCCATTCCATTTGGGCAAGAGGTGGCTGCCACCGCCCTTCAAATGTTGCGTGCTATCTCAGTGATCGGCAATGAGGGTCGAATGGTCCGCCCTTATCTTTTGAAGGAAATTCAAGATGCGGAAGGGACAACGCTTTTTAAACGCGAGCCTGAGGTTTCAGAACCTGTTATTCAACCCAAAATTGCCGAGATCATGACTCAAATTCTGGAGCGGGCGGTTACGGAGGGAACAGGGAATCGGGCAAAGATTGAAGGAGTCCGAGTGGCGGGGAAAACGGGAACGTCACAGAAACTCGAACCCGGCGGCGGCGGTTACTCACACAAACACTTTGTGGGCTCATTCATTGGCTATGCACCTGCTGAAAATCCGATGCTGGCCATGATTGTTTCGATTAACGATCCTCATCCTTATTACTATGGTGGCACGGTGGCAGCTCCTGTTTTTAAGGAAGTGGTGGAGAAGAGCCTGCTTCATTTGGGCTATGCACCAAAGAAAAAGAAAGAAGAGAATACCAAAAAGATAGAAGTAGGTCTTAGCGCTTCCAAGCCTTCGCTTCCAAAAAGTTCACCACCTGAACTTCAGGGTGTTTCCCCTCGAGTAGGTTGATTTCTGTAATTCCAGCAGGGCTTGTCACGTTCATTTCAATGAGTTTTCCATCCACCACGTCAATTCCAACGAAATAAAGACCGTCTCGCAGGAGCTTTGGTCTGAGTGTTCGGATGAGCTTTTTTTCCCTTGCGGTGAGGCGTGCTCGGATATGTTTTCCACCCAGGGATAGATTTGCACGAAATTCTCCACGTTTCGGAATTCTTCCAAATTGGCCGATGGGTTGTCCGTTCAACATCAGAATTCTTTTGTCACCGGAGGTGAGATTTCGTTTCAGAAATTTCTGGGCCATGATCCATTTTGAACCACCTCGCGTAGCACGGTGGAGGATCGTCCTCGCTTTTTTGGACCGCAGGGGAAGTAACTTAATTCCTGCCCCTCCTTTTAAATCTAAAGGTTTTAGGATGAGGTCGCATTTCAGTTTTCGTTGGAAGACTTCGATTCGTTCTGGGTTATTGGAAACAAGTGTAGGGGGGATCCATTTCTCAAATTCCAGGATATAAAATTTCTCGTTTGCTTTCCGAACTCCTTTTGGAGAATTAATGACAAACGCTTCTGGTTCTGCGAGTTCCAAAAGATAAGTCAGATAAAGGTAGGAAACATCAAAAGGGGGTTCTTTGCGGTTAAAAATAATGTCGAACGTTTTGAGATTAAGCGTTTGGAGATGGACGATTTCAAAACCCCGTTTGCGCGAGACTCGGACCTCGCGCGCTTCGCCGTAGGCAGAGCCATTTTGGGCAAAAAGATCCTTAGGCTCAAGATAGAAAATTTGATGGCCTCGTTTTTGGGCTTCGATCATGATTCCCATAGAGGTATCCCATTTAAGGAGAATGTTTTCCATGGAATCCATGATAAAAGCAATTTTGAGTGTCTTCATGCGTTTCAGGTTGTCTTTGTTTTGGTTTAGACTAGAATAGAAACTGTATTATACAGGAAAACGCTGATGAGCACACTTCTCCAAACAGAGTTTCTTACGAAGCCTATTCAGTCGATCGATGATCTTCATGGTTATTTTCATCGTTTTGCAAAAGCGCCGGGCGAAGAGCGCGTTGGAATTGAATGCGAACTTTTTGGTGTTCATAAGGATACGGGTGAATCTCTTCCTTATTCAGGACTTCTTGGGATCGAACGCATTCTCGATGAGCTTGTTTACGAATTTGGTTATGAGCCCATCCGTGAAGGAGATCATACCATTGCCTTACAAAAGGGGGGGACGGTTATTTCACTCGAGCCTGGAGGACAAATAGAACTCAGTGCAGAGCCTGTGAGGAACATTCATGAAGTGAAAGCTCAACTCGATGATTTCTTTTTCGAGCTCCGCACCATCGCTCATTTCATCGGGCCGATTGAGTGGATTACCTTTGGGATTCATCCCTTTACTTCTCTTCGTAAGATCGAGTGGATTCCGAAAAGGCGTTACCGAATTATGGCGAAATACCTAGGCCGTCGAGGCAGGAAAGCGCATGACATGATGAAACGAACTGCCACGAATCAAGTGAATTTGGACTACGCGAGCGAAGAAGATGCGATTCAGAAAATGCGGCTTTCACTTGCAATCACTCCTATCGCGGCTGCCATGTTTGCGAATAGTTCGATTTCACAGGGTAAATTGAGCGGGTTTGCAAGCGAACGGCTCAACATTTGGCGTTATACGGATCCTGAACGGTGCGGCCTCGTTTTAAATTTGACTTGTGAAAACTGTACCTTCCAAGATTACTTGAATTATGTGCTGGATGTTCCCATGATGTTTCTGGTGAGGGATGGGAAATGGATCGTCACGCGGAATTTAACCTTTCGGAGGTACATTGAACGTGGGTATCAAGGGATTCAATCGACCGAAGCCGATTTTGAACTCCATCTGAGCACCATCTTTACAGATGCCCGGTTCAAGCAGTATTTGGAAATCCGGGGGATGGACGGTCAGAGGAGTCATTTAATTCCGGCGGTATCTGCTTTTTGGAAGGGAGTTTTGTATGATGAAGAAGCACGCAAGCAGGCAGCAAAAATTGTTAAGCGATTTCGCGAAACCGATTTGAAAAAGTTGTACCGCCAGATCGAGCATCTCGGATTCCGTGCAAAAATTCGAGGTGAGCGAGTACTTGATCTCGCCCGCGAACTCGTTCGGATCAGTGAAAAGGGGCTTGCAAGGCAACGGGCGTGGAATACAAACAGCCAAAATGAGGCAATTTATCTCGAGCCTTTGAAAGAAGAAATTCTTGCGAAAGGCAAAACGCCAGGAGAACAAGCCGCCTTCCTTTGGGAGGGTCAATTTAAGCGTGACCGCCGCGCCCTGATCGATTACTTAAAGATTTGAATAGAGGCTTCTTTTGAATATAATGGCGCTCTCATCGGGGCGTAGCTTAGCTTGGTAGAGCGCACGGTTCGGGACCGTGAGGTCGGTGGTTCGAATCCACTCGCCCCGACCAAAACTTCGCGTTTGTTTTCTTAATTATTGTTTTGGTCGTCCCAGGAGCACCCCAGGCGCGACGTGGACTTCCTTAACTTTTTCGCTTGCATTCAAGCGCCGAAAAGGGTAAATTCCCGCTGCGAGTTGTGAAAGGTTTTCGCGATTTGGTTTGTGAAGTTTCTGATCATAAAAATGAGGGAGGCCCAAATTGAAGGAGTCCTTCAACTGGAAAAGCGGATCTCGGTGGTTCGTTCTCTTGGTTTTGATCTCTGTCTTTACGGGATGTGCTGAACTCAAATGGTTCCTTGGTCTGAGAGAGGAAGGCGAATCTGCCAGGGGTTGCGCGTTTGTCCCAGGCGGAGGTTGTGCTGGTCGTGCAGTTCCACTGACATTGAGGGAAGATGTTTTTGGACCATTTGGTTATGAACAAATGATGGGCACTTCCTCCCAAACCAGAGGAATTCGTGCTCGAGATATGGGTTTTGGCAAGGATGTTCCTGAATATCGTCCGATTAACCCAAGCAGCAGTAACGATTAACCTTTGCCCCATCGTTTAATTTGAACGGTTGTCGTATGAGACGTCATAAAGTATTCCTTTTTCTATTTTCGCTGATCCTTCTCGCTTCTTTTGCCTTCCTTTTGTTCCATCATCATGAAGACGGTCAACATGCCTTTCATTGTTCAGTCTGCCGTTTCGTCCAGCAAGTGCTGTGGCTTTTTCCGATGGTTGTCACTCTTTTTTTCAGCCTTCCATTCAAAGGTTTGTTTTCAGAAGTTCACCAAAAGTTATTCTCCGTTTTTTCAGTTTTTGCTCTCAAAGATCGTGCTCCACCAGTTCTTGCCTAAGTTTTCCTGTTCGTAGTTTCTGTTCAATTTCCATCGTTTAAATTTCATTGTTCAAGGAGGTTAGCCATGCGTAAATGGTTTGCATTATCTTTTCTTTGTATTCTTTGTATGTTTTCTCTGAATTCAAAAGCTCATGCTGAAGTATTGCCTGAAAGTTTTAAGAATGAGCTGCTCAAGCTTCAGGAAATGGTGAAAGGTTTGCAATCCACGGTTCAAGACTTGAATACCGCAGTCGCTTCGCAGAATGAGGTGATCGAAAAACAAACGGTTCGGATTGAAGCTTTAGAACAGGGCGAAGTCTCTTCTCAGGAAGCTGCTCAGCCAAAAGACGCGCCTCCGCTTCAAGGTCGTGTAAACTCCCTTAATCCGGAAATTGGCGTTGTTGGAACGGTCCAGGCGAATTTGACCGAAAGCACGGAAGACGGTGAGGGACGAGATACCATTGCCCTTAAAGAGATTGAGTTAAATTTCGCTCAATATGTTGATCCTTATTCGCGATTGGATGCCGTGATTTCCTTTAATGACGCCTTAGAAGCACAGAACACTGAAGTTGAAGAAGCGTATTATACTCATTGGGGACTTCCTTATGGTTTTGTTGGCCAGATTGGAAAGTTTCGTTCCAAGATTGGAAAGCAAAACCTGCTTCATCTCGATCAATTGCCAACGGTTGATTATCCGCTTGTCATCCAGAACTTCTTTGGTGAGGAAGGCCTTTCTTCTTCAGGAGCAAGGCTTCAAAACATGGTTCCCAATCCATGGGATATACCCTTAGAATTAACTGGAGAAATTTTAAGAGGAAATAACGGCACTATTTTTTCTGGCGTATCAAGGCGCCCCGTCTTTAATACGCACGCCAAAAGTTTTTTTGAATTATCCGACAGCGTCGATTTTGAATTGGGCGGCACTGTTATGTTTGGCGATGAAAATATTCCGATCGATGATGAAACGGGAACTGGGACTTTAGTGCGTCCAGCAAAAGGTCAGGACCGTTACGGAGTCCAAGTATTCGGAGGTGATGCGACATTCGTCTGGCATTTACCCGAAGATAAGACGGTGAAATTTCAAAACGAAGTTTATTTCGCGGACCGTTCCAATTTTCGTTCTCCAAATGCGAATCCATGGGGATTTTATTCCCTACTAGATTACCGATTTTCAAAACGGTTCAGTGCAGGTGTTCGGTTTGACTATTTGGAACCGCTTGGGGTGAGCGAACCATTTGGACATGGTCAGACCACTGCGATTTCACCTTACATCACGTTTTGGCAAAGTGAGTTTGCCAATTTTAGACTTCAGTATCAACATATTGAACAAGCTGATCCCTCTCTGGAATCTGACGATCAAGTGTTCTTACAAGCAAATTTCTTGATTGGTTCGCATCGTCATCCGGTTCAATAAGGAGAAAACGATGAAGGCTGTAAAGTTTTTCTTTTTCTTTCTATTCACTATTGGGTTGACTCAGAATCTTTGGGCGGCAGACAAAATCAGAGTAGTTGCTACGATAACAACGCTTGCTGATTTCATCCAGCAAGTGACGGGGGATTTAGCGGACATTTATACGATTGCTGCTCCGAAACGAAACATTCATTTTTATGCTCCGACACCGAAAGATGTTCTCAAAGTCAAAAAAGCGGATGTTCTCGTTCACACGGGCCTTGATTTAGAAGCTTGGCGGCCGCCTCTTTTGGAAACAGCGGGTAACGCCCGATTTTTGGGTGAAGCTAAATTCGAAATTGACGTCTCCAAAGGAATTAAACTTGTGGAAGTACCCACCATTCTTTCAAGAAGTCAGGGTGATCTCCATATTTTTGGAAATCCTCATTATTGGGTTGATCCTGAAAACGCAAAGATCATGCTCGAGACAATTGCAAATCGACTTTCCGAACTTTATCCGGAGCATGCAAGTGAATTTCAGAAAAATGCTAAAGCCTATCGCAACAAAATCGATGAGAAAATGAAAGAATGGCTCGCATTTATGGAGCAGTTTCGAGGAAGTTCTGTCATTACTTATCACAAAAGTTGGCCTTATTTTGCTGATCGGTTCGGTTTAAAGATTGTGGAACAGCTAGAACCAGTTCCAGGCATTCCACCAACCGCGAAGCATTTAGCCAAACTTAGAAGCTTAATTCCTGAAAAAAATGTAAAGTTGATCATTAAAGAAACTTTTGGAGAAAATAGAACCTCCGAAAAATTATCTCGGGAGACTGGAGTCAAGGTGGCTGTCTTGATTCAAAATCCGGGTGCGGCGAAGGAAGTTCAGGATTATTTCTCGATGATGGACTATAATTTCAATCAAATTAGGAAAGCGCTAAAAAATGAATGATTTTTTGTTGCTCATGTGGAAACCATTTTTAGCGTGCCTCATTTTGACTGGAATTCATGCTTATTTGGGAATTCACGTCATTGAGCGAGGTGTTATTTTTGTAGATCTGGCACTTGCTCAGATTGCGGCATTGGGGGCAACGATTGGATTTCTCTTTGGTTTTAGTCTTCACGGCTCGTCTAATTACTGGTTTTCACTTGGAGCAACCTTTTTAGGAGCGGTGATTTTTTCACTTACTCGTACCAAAAAAGAGCGGATTCCGCAGGAGGCGATCATCGGAATCGTTTATGCGGTATCCGCCGCTTTTGCCATATTGATTTTGAGTCATTTTCCGGAAGGGGACGAAGAGATTCGGCACATGCTTGTCGGAAATATTCTTCTCGTTGATCTTCATCAGATTGTCAAGATGGCTATCCTTTACGGACTCATTGGCGCATTTCATTGGTATTTTAGAAAAACTTTTATTTTGATCTCCACCAATTCAGACAGCGCTTTCCGGAAGGGAATTTCAATCAAAGGATGGGATATTCTTTTTTATCTTACTTTTGGATTTGTTGTGACCAGCTCGGTTCAAATTGCAGGCGTTCTTCTCGTATTTTCTTTTTTGATTGTCCCTGCTGTGGGAGCCATTCTTTTTTCAGATCGTTTGTCGAAACGTCTTTTCCTGGGATGGGCGATTGGAACGATCGCAAGTTTTATTGGAATGTTCCTTTCTTATTATTTAGATCTTCCTACCGGGGCGACTGTGGTTTGCACCTTTGGAGGGCTACTTCTTATTTTTTCTCTCATTCGATATTTTCTGATTGCAAAGTAGTAAAAGTTTCCCCACAATAGATCTATGCATCGCGAGACTTCAGATTTTGAACTTTCCTTTTTTGAAAAGCTGGTTCGCTCAAAACCCAATTATGTCGATGCTTTGATCCCACTAGCTGAAACCTATACCAAGCGCGGTCTTTACCAAAAGGGGCTTGAAGTCGACAGGCATCTCGCCAGGCTTAGGAAAAAAGACCCCATTATCCATTACAATCTTGCCTGTAGCCTTGCCTTAGTGGGGCGTAGGGAAGAAGCGGTCAAGACGCTTCAGGTTGCCATTGGGCTCGGGTACCATGAATTTGACCATATGAGGCATGACCAAGATCTTAGGGGTCTTCATGGGGATCCTCAGTTTGAAGCTCTCTTTAAGGTTAAATCTAAGAAGGTTTCTCGTCCTCTCAAGACAAAAAAGCATGGAAGTTGAATTCTCTCTTTCCTGGATTAAATCTGGTGTCCAATCCCGTAAAGCGTTTAAGTCAGGCGAGGCTTATTTGCTTTTTCATGAGTATCTGGTACGCATTACGAAATTTGTGCCCTGTAAGGTCGTCGGACGAACAACAAAAGGCGGGCAAGCGTCCTCGGGAATTAAGATTTGGGTGTGTGACCGCGGAAGCGGAGCGAAAGCTTTATCTTCCGAAGAGCTTGCAAAAGCATTGGAACGCGCTCAGAATTCTGGAACGCGCAAACTTCGGATTGCGATTGGCGGCTCAGATGGTTTTCGGGAAGGGGAAATCGACGAGTTAAAACCTGATCTCAGATGGAGTTTTGGGCCGATCACCCTTCCGCATGAGCTTGCTACGGTTGTCGCAGGTGAGCAAATCTACCGCGCCTTTTCAATCCTTCATCACTTGCCTTATCATTCAGGGCATTAAGTGAAAATTTTTGTTACAGTAAAGCCAAATGCAAAAGAAAATCGCCTCGAAAAGATCGATGAGACCCATTTCAAGGCGCTGGTCAAAGCGCCACCCAAAGAAGGTAAAGCCAATCAAGCCGTGATTCAACTTTTGAGTGAATATTTTAAGCTCCCGAAATTATGTTTTTCTTTGGTGAGTGGGGAGACGTCTAGAACAAAGGCGTTCAAACTTTCTTAATAGAGCGGGGATGGAGGGATGGGAGCATTTCCTAAAGTAGAGGGTTTGTGTTATCGTATTAACCTGGCGGTCAGATAAACCGATAACGGATAAGGGTTTTGAATGCCAAATGAAGTCTTGAGTTCTAAATATCACTTTACCTTTCAAGAGCGTAGGCAGATTGCTGAGGTCGCCCGAGATTTTGAAATGTGGCGGGAAGGTCCTTTCGAGGATTGGTGGGAAGCGCTTGAAGCTTCTATTCCTGAGAGCCTCGCTTCCCGCGAGAGAAAGAAGCTTCTTTTTCAGGAATTTACCCGACGACTTTCCGAGCTGAAATCCAAACCCAAAATTTACCCCCCAGAAGGCCTTCAATATCCCAAACGGACGCCGCTCCGGATTGTTGCGGAACAGACGGACAAGAAGTTGTTTGGAGAGTGTCCCGTTGCTTCTCCCAAGACCGTTTGTTGCAATTTGAAAACGATTGACGCTGTTGAAAATTGTGCGTTTGGATGTAGTTACTGTACGATTCAAACCTTTTATGGCGATCGGATTGCTTTTGATTCCAACTTTCGTGAAAAACTGGATCGCATCGAGCTTGATCCCAATCGCTTTTATCATATTGGGACTGGGCAGTCTTCGGATTCCTTGGCGTGGGGGAATCGGGAGGGTATTCTCGATCATTTATGTGACTTTGCACGGCGTCATCCGAATATTTTGCTTGAATTTAAAACAAAGTCCGACAACGTTTCGTATTTCCTAAATCATGCGATTCCTCGGAATGTGGTGTGCAGTTGGAGCCTCAATACGGAAGTGATTGTCAAAAATGAAGAGCGTTACACTGCTTCTTTGGAAAATCGTTTGCGTGCTGCAAGTCAGGTAGCGGATCGCGGTGTTAAAGTGGCCTTTCATTTTCATCCCATTGTGTATTATCAGGGATGGGAAGTGGAATATCCTGCGCTTGCCCGAAACGTTCAAGCGTTATTCCGCTCCGAGGAAGTGCTTTTCATTTCTTTTGGGTCTGTGACGTTTATCAAGCCTGTCATTCAGGAAATTCGGAAGAAGGGTGGTGAGACCAAAATCTTGCAGATGGAGATGGTGCGAGATCCCCATGGGAAGTTAACTTATCCCGACGAAATTAAAGTGCTTACCTTCAAAGCCATGCAAGAAGCTTTCAAACCGTGGCAGGAAGAGGTCTTCTTTTATTTGTGCATGGAGCGTGCCGAAATTTGGGATAGGACTTTTGGCTGGCATTATCCTACCAATGAAGAGTTCGAACGCGATTTTGGTGTGAAAACGACGGCTAAGTGTTTGAGGCGTTAGGTTAAAACTTATTTTTGGATGTACTGTTCGAGTTCATGTTTTGCGGATGGGTTTGGTCCAGGAGTTCTAGTTCATTGACGAGAACATGGTAGGTGAGATGGCTTAAACCATCTGGAAATTTGATGTAGGCTGTTTGTGCAGGTCCTGGATAACGGGAAACCTCTCTTCTTAGAAACGACTTGGCGTTCTCTCCTTTTTTGTAATGTCGCCACAGCACCCAAGTGCCCGCCGCGTAGGCTTCCATCCAGCTATAGCGGCTTCCTTCAAAATAATAGGCCAGTTCCTTCGAGTCCTTAATTCGGTCTAAAAGGTAATACAGTTTCGCGGTTTCGGACTTTGAACTACGGAGGAAATTCTCGTAAGCAGGGGTGCTTTCAATAGGGGTATGGCCAAGGTATACCTTTTCCCCCTCGGGTGTAACACCTTGTTTTAAGATGGCGCTACATCCAAAGAGAAAAGAGGTGTGCAGGATAAGGATGAAGACAAATATGCGTTTGGAAATCGATATCACGTTTGGAATTACCACCTTCGAAATTTCGGAAGTATTTTGAAGTATTTTATCCATCTGCGTTTCAATTTCAAGTAAGAAACGCATAAATTTTTGCTGTAGGAATTTGCTTTGAAATGAGTGAAAGGTCGAGTATGATTTCCATTTATGAAAATCGCAGAACTTTACAGGCATGGGAAGCGCACCTTCTCTTTTGAGTTCTTCCCTCCCAAAACGGATGAAGGGGAGGTTAAGCTTTTTGAAACCGTAAGACACCTTAAAGCACTCAACCCCTCCTTTGTTTCAGTGACCTATGGAGCAATGGGAACAACCCGTGCCAATACGATCCGAATCGTAGAGCGGATTAAGGGAGAAGTCGGAATTGAAGCAGCGGCACATCTGACTTGTGTGGGTCATACGCGGGATGAAATTGAGGGGGTTTTGGGCGAACTTTGCGAGCGGGGCGTTGAAAATATCGTTGCGCTGAGAGGTGACCCGCCCAAAGGGGAAACTGAGTACAAGCCCGTTCCCAGTGGTTTCAAGTATGCCGCCGACCTTGTTCGTTTTATCCGAAAACATCCCAGGTTTGGGAATCGATTTTCTTTGGCAGTGGCGGGCTATCCCGAAGGTCATATTGAATGTCCCGACAAGGAAGAAGACCTCAAACATTTAAAACAAAAGGTGAATGAGGGAGCGGATGCGGTGATCACCCAGCTTTTCTTTTGCAATGAGGACTTCTTTCATTTTGTTGATCGCGCCAGAAGGATTGGAATCAAAATCCCCATTGTGCCCGGGATTATGCCTGTGACGCACGGTCCGCAGATTCAAAGGTTTGCGACCATGTGCGGTGCAAAAATTCCAGAAGTGATGCAGGATGCAATTCAAAAGTTTGGCGAGGATCAAGCATCTGTCGAAGCTTTTGGAATTGAGCATGCCACCAAACAGTGCAAAGACTTACTCCAAAATGGCGTTCCTGGGATCCATTTTTATACCCTTAATAAATCCCACGCAACCGAGCGCATTTGTCTCAATCTTGACCTAGCAGAGAAGTGTGGGCTATAAATCGATCGAAGCAAGGACAACCATAAGCTGTGGCCGATGAAAAAAACGGTTTTGATTGTAGATGACGATCGGAAAATAGCAGAGCTGATTCATTTCCATCTGAATAAGCAATATTACATCACTCATTCTGTTTACAATGGCGCCGATGCCATTGAGTACGTCAAACAAGAACATCCCATTCTGGTTATGCTCGATATTCGCCTGCCTGATATCAATGGGGTCGATGTTCTAAAAACCATCATGAAGGACCATCCTGATACCCAAGTCATTATGATCAGCGCTCATGCGGATATCAATGTGGCAGTTGAATGTATGAAACTGGGTGCTTATGATTTTATCGAGAAGCCCTTGGCCTTTCCCGAACTTGATGCCAAGGTCAGGCATGTTTTTAGTCAATTTCTTCTTGAGGAAGAGGTAACCACTTTAAAAGAGGGATTGGGTGAAAAATACAAATATAAGAGCATGCTGGGAAAAAGTGAAAAAATGAAAAAGGTGTTTCACACCATTGGGCTTGCGACAAAAAGCGATGTGAATGTACTCATTGAAGGGGAAAGCGGTACTGGGAAAGAGCTTGTGGCGCGCGCAATTCATTTTAACAGTTCACGCAAAACGCAGCCTTTCATTGCAGTCAATTGCGGTGCGATTCCAGAAAATCTGCTTGAGAGCGAACTTTTTGGACATGAAAAGGGAGCTTTTACAGGAGCTGTTTCTAGAAAGATAGGAAAGTTCGAACAAGCCCAAGGTGGCACAATTTTTCTGGATGAAATCGCGGATCTACCTCAAACTTTGCAGGTGAAATTGTTGCGGATTTTACAGGAATATGAGATCGAACGAGTGGGTGGAAGCGAAGCGATTTCTATTGATGTCCGATTTATTGTGGCAACCAATCGCGATTTGAGCAAACTGGTAGCCGAAAATAAATTCCGGGAAGATCTTTATTATCGCGTCAATGTTTTTCCGATTCAAATTCCACCTTTGCGTGAACGCAAAGAAGACATTCCTGAATTGTTACGGTATTTTGCAAAAAAGTACCATCCGAAGCACGAACCGCTTGCGCAGGTAGAAAAAAGCGCTATCAAGAAACTTTTGGAATATTCGTGGCCTGGAAATGTTCGTGAGTTTGAAAATTGTCTGGAGCACTTAATGCTGATCAAAGAGCAAAACGGTAAAATTACTGAAGCCGACATTGATTCCTTGGAACTTTGGAAAAACGGGTTAATAACAAAAGGGGCAATCGAAGATTGGCGTGACAAGACAAGGGTATTGGAAGAAACTGAAAGAAAATTGCTTGAAAAAGCCCTCCAAGATTCAGGTGGAAACATCACAGAAGCTTCTAAACATCTACAAATGAGCCGTGATACTCTCTATCGGAAAATGAGAAAATACGGCATCCAAAGAAAAGTTCTTACCTAGGGTTAGCCTTCCAAGAAACTCCTTTTTTTCCTTTCATTTTTTACCTTTAGAAGGCTTTAAGTGTTTTGTCTTACCTGTCTTACACATCTGACAGTTTTTTGGTCAACCACTTTCACCACCTTGCCTCCCGTTTTTTTCTTAAGCGCTTTTTATGACAGGAGTTAAATCATTTAATTTAGAACTGGCATACCCTTTGATGAGTAGACAGATGTATCAGATCATAGGTTTTGGGAAGAGGAATTTGAAAAGGAGTTAACCTAGAGAAAGGCGGGTAAGAGAATGAGAAACAGTAAACTGATGATAATTATGCTTGTTTTGGGGCTGACGCTATTCCAAGCGACTGCGATGGCCGAAATGATTCAAGGCAAAATCGCAAATCTCGACCTTCAGGCGAACATACTCACCATCTCACGACTAAGTCCTGCGACAGGTGTGATGGAAGACCTTAAGATATCTCTCACGCCAGCGGTGGAACTATCAGGTTTAAATTCCTTGGGGGAACTTAAACCAGGTGATGAGGTGAAAGTGGAAGTTGAGAAGGACGAAGCTGGGGCATTTCAGGCTAAGGCGATTGAAATTTCAAAACCAATCGGTCCTGCGGAAGAAATTCCAGCAACAACTTCTGAAGCTCCGGTAGCAGCTTCTTAGGAGCCCGTGGGTCTGAGAGAAGCCGCGGCGAGTGATTGTAAAGAAAAGGTAATAACATTAACACCCGCCGCGGTTGAGTGACTGATGAGCTGATGAAAGGAAGGAATGAGATGAAAAATCGTGTTTTGGTAGTGGATGATGATTTGCTTACGCGCGCGCTCCTAAAGTATAAGTTGTCTAAGCGCGGTTTTGAAGTCATGACTGCCAAAAATGAAAAGGAGTTTTGGCGCATGGCCTTTAGCAAGAAACCAGATCTGATTCTTCTTGACCTTTGGCTGAACCATCGGATTGGAGCCGACGTTTACGACCAATTAGTTGATTTTGGTTTTGACCCCGACGTTCCTATTATTTTCATTACAGGTTATGTTCCAATTTCGTCTTCAAAACCCATTCACGTGAAGAAAAGACAAACATTGCTTACGAAACCAATCGACTTTAACCAACTCGCGGCAGAAATGAATCAGCTTTTAAATCTTGGCTCTGATGGAACTTCAAATTTAAGATCAGAATTAGGAATCGTCAACGGGAAGGAGGAAAGCAAAATGAGAAAGACGATGACATTTGCATGTCTTGCAGTTTTTTTTACGTCGCTTATTCTTGGGACTTCGCTTGTCTATGCTAAGAAGCCCGGAGGAATGCCAGGCGGTTTTGAAAAGGGAGAAAAGAAGGGGTGGGGCGAATCTAAAACACCGCCGGGATGGAGCAAGGGTGAGAAAAAGGGATGGAATGACGAAGAAGTACCTCCTGGCTTGAAAACGGAAGAGACGGAAGAATAATTCTTCCTTTTTTGGCTTATGGCGGGGGAAAGAGGTGATTCAAAATGAAAAGTAGATTGATATTGAGAGCATCACTGTTTGCGGTGGTAAGTATTTGGGCATGGCCTGCGGTGCTAAGTTGTGCAGATGAGGAGCAGGTCCCGGCGGCCGAGACTGAAACCACTCAACCAAGCCAAGGGCCGTATGAGTGGCATGACAAGCTCAAAAGAGGTACGGTGAACATTATCACTTCGCCGGTTGAAGTTGCTCGAAATATTCAACTAACCAGCCAGAAGGAAAGCCTTCTTTCGGGTTGGACGATTGGGTTGGTCAAGGGAGCTGGAGAAGGGGTTGTCCGATTAGGAGCTGGCACAATTGATCTGCTCACTTTTCCATTCAATTTCCCTAACGCTCAAAAAGCGCCGCTGACACAACCAGAGTATGTTTGGCAAAAGCCTGGCGTGAAATATGTTTGATGAGCACTGGTTTTTAAAGAAAGGCGGTGTGTGATGAAACAGTGTCCGAATTGTGGTGAAGAATTAAAGGATAATTATGCCCAAGACGGATTTTGCAACTACTGTGGTGAGGATTTTGACCCCGGCGTTTTCTCCAAGGGGGAAAAAGGGGAGAGAACATTCAAAGGTGTGAAGCATTCGCGTAAAAGTGCGTCGGGCGAAGAAACAACCGAGAAAGAAGTATAAATGGATTTGGAAAGGGGATCCAAAACCGTTTGGCGAAGCTGAAGAATTCGAGAAATGGGGAGGTGGGTCATGAAAGAAAAACTTAAATCAGAAGCTTTGAGGGATTATATTAAGGAAAGCATTCGGGGAGCGGGCGACATTGCCAACACAATCATTGAAACGATTGGGGAAATTATGATCCACACAGTTCGGGCCACGAAGGAGGTAAGCGGATCTGTGATTTATTCGACTGCAGATCTGGTAGAAGGTACTATCGAAGCAGTGGTGGAGCTGGGGGCGGACTTAGGTAAAGCGGCAAAAGGCCTGGCATTCGCGGTCGCAAGAGAGTCATCTCGAGCAAGCCAGAATGTAATTGAGGTGCTTTGCGGTTTAGCGCGGGTTCTAATCGAAAGCACGGCTCATCTTGGAGGCGATGTGGGCGTAGCGGCTTTTGGTTTCATGGAGGGTGTGATCCGGGCGTTACGTGAATTGGGCAGAGACGCGGCTCGCGCAGCATCTGATCTCGCCACAGCACTTGTCGAAGCAGCTTATGACATTAGCGAAGAGGTGGGAGACCGAGTCCGAGATGCTTTAAGTGGTACGATAGCGGGAATTAAAATTGTTTTGAAAGAACCGCTTCGTAAAAAGAAGAAAGCAGCTTAAGGATTGCTTTCTTCATTTTAACCGGGTGCGAAACCTCACAGGGTTTTGGAAGAGACGTTCAAAAGCTCGGCGGAGAAATTGAAGATATTTAATGTTTTCAGAAAAAATGTCCCAGAAGCAGCTTCTTAGGTCAGATATTGAAAAAGGCCAAAAAAATGCGAAGCACTCCCAGCCAGAACCAGGAGATGAAAAACAGTGTGATGGTAAGGCAACCTGTGCCAACTATAAAAAACGACACTCAAGGTATAACAAATCCCCCCGATCAAAAGCCACAAAATTAATCCCAGAGGCGCTGCTGCCACAAGCGGTTTAAAGGCAATTATCACCAGCCATCCCATGGCAATGTAGAACGAAACGGACAACATTCTCAGTTTTCCAAATAAGAAAAATTTAAAAATAGTTCCACATAGAGCCATCGCCCAAATCACTCCAAAAAGAGTCCAGCCCCACCAGGAATTGCGCATCAGAATCAGGGTCACAGGAGTGTAGGTTCCCGCAATCAAGAGATAAACCGCTGCATGATCGAGTTTTCTTAAAAAACGTTTCACCGGTCGTGCCGTAAAACTGTGATAGAGGGTTGAAACAAGATAAAGAAAAATCAGGGTAGCCCCATAAATACTGAAGCTTGTGATCCGCCAGCCGTCTCGTTGGGTCTGTGTAAAAGTGATAAGAAGTACCAGGGCAGCAATGCTGAGCAAGACGCCGATGCCATGCGTGATGGAGTTCGCGATTTCTTCACCCAGACTTTGGTAGTCATAAGGGGCAACCGCTTCTACTTGGTCATTTGTTTTGCTTCTTGAAGTCACTTTATTCCTACCGAACAGTTTTAATCGTTTAGGTCTCTTTCTATAAAGCATACCACATTCCTCGATTATTTCAGGGTTTCTTTATGAGGATTCCAATTCTTGAGAGAGCTGGTCAAGAGCGCATCAACGTAGCAGGGGAATGCGGTTCTAAAATAGTTACTGCAAAATAGGCTCAAGAAACGGTACAATACACCTAAAGTTGCACGCCACGGAGCAGGTTTGTTTAAATTTGGATTCGGCCTAATGGTTCGATTCATTTGATTTTGGTGATTCGCTCACCACTCGTGCTGAGCAAAATTGAAATTGCTAGCCAGCAATTTCAATTGCGTCGAAGCACTAATCGTTTTACAACTTTGATTCGTTGACATATGAGAAGAAAAATTTTTCGGTCTCATTTTTTTCCCGTTTGGTTATGTTTCGGGCTGACCGTTTTATCTTTGATTATCCTCATTTCCTATGTCGATCTCAAACCCCAGGTCGATCCCAACTTCTTTTTCTCAAGCGATGATCCTGAGTTTAAAGCCGACAAAAAAATATCGGAACTCTTCCCGCAGCCTTCTCAAATTCTTATGGGGGTGAAAGGCAACATCCGTTCGGATGAATACATCCAAAGGCTCAGGAGATTGAGCAACCAACTTTCCAGTTTGCCCGCGGTTTTTAGTGTCCAGTCTTTGACCCACGGTCCAGATGGGCTGAAGGATGCCTTGAAAAGTCCTTTATGGAAGCGGATTCTAATTTCATTAGATGGGCAATCCTCTTTGGTTTCCATTTTTATTGAAAACGTGCCGCTTGAGGGAATTGTTGCCCAAGTGGAACGAATTCGGGATGTCTTTAACCAACCTGGTTTTGAAGTGATGATTTCCGGTGCGCCCTATGTGATTGTCTTGATTCAACGTAAACTTTTTGAGGATCTCAAAGTGTTTAGCACAGCCGCGCTCGCCATTTTTGGCCTTGTCGTCTTTTTCACGTTTCATTCATTTGGAATTTTGTTCGGCATTGTGGTGGCCTGTTTCAATGCAAGCACGATTACCTTGATTGCAGGCCATTTCCTGAACATCAAAATTGGACTTTTGACCGCGAATCTCTCAACGCTCGTTTTCGTCATTACCCTCTCAAGCATTATCTTTCTGACGTTTAATTGGAGACTTTTGAGTCAAGGCAATGAACAGTCACCAGATCGAGTGATTGTTCAAGCGATGAGGCTTACCTTTGCCGCTTCCTTTTGGAGTATGGCGACCACTTTTATGGGTTTCTTAAGTCTTCTTACGGTTCAGGCGAAGCCTCTGCGCCAACTCGGAATTTCGGGCGCAGTGGGGACGATTATTTCCATTGCAGCGGCTTACTGCATTTATCCGTGGTTTTTAAGAGTGCCACGGCAAAAGACAAAGGAGCGACTCATAGGGAAAACAGCTAAGGAGCATCCGCTCCTTCAAAGAAAGTATGACATTGGAACGTTAAGTCCGACGTATGGAGCAGTCGTTGTGGCAATCACCGCATTAACGCTCGTTGCCTCAACGGGTTTACATTCCGTGAACACCGATCCTGATTTGCTTTCTTACTTTCGAAAAGGAAGCGAGATGAGAGAAGGCCTTGAATATATTGACCATAATGGGGGAAGCAGTCCGCTCAATATTGTGATTCGAGATCCTCATGGAGCAAAATTCAATACGCGGAAATCTTACAAAAGACTTTGGAAGCTTCAACAGGCTTTGGAATCCGACAAGGTAGTGGGGGCGGCCGTTTCACTTCCTGTAATTGTGGCGGAAGGAAAACGCAAGCCTCTCACTTTTTTTATGACCTTGGAATGGTTGCTTAACCTTTTGGAAAGCCCTCGCTTTGGGGAAATCGCAAAATATTTCGTAACGGAGGACCGAACACAAGCGCTTTTCATGCTCAGAATGAAAGAAGGAGTGCGTGATTTCCCGAGACTTGAGAACATTCGCCGAATTGAGGAAATTGTCCGTTCTCATGCTTTTATCCCGGAACTCGTAGGCGGAATTTATCTCTTACAGGGCAAGCTTTCCCAATTGATTATGTCTAGCCTCGTATCGGGACTCAACTTACTCATCCTGATTTTTGCGATCATGGCTTGGTTTATCTCTCGATCTCTACAAACCACAGTTGCCATGAGCGTTGGCCTCTGCTTCATTCCGATTACGATGTTGGGTCTTTTGGGGCATTTCGGGATTACGATGGATGTTATTTCCTCGCCGGCGGCTAATGTTGCCATTGGAATGGGCGTAGATTCCATGATTCATATGTTGGTTCGTGCCCGGATTCTTCAAGGAAAGGGAATGACTAAATGGGAGGCTTGGACGCAGGCCCGATACCAACTTTGGAAACCGATTTTCGGTAATATGTTCATTGTCGGAATGGGGTTTGGAATTTTTGGGTTGTCCAACTTTCCACCGACCCAACGATTTGGATTCTCCGTCGTGCTTGGAACAATCATGTCTCCGCTCGCCTCGCTTTTCATTTTACCCTTCCTAGCCGGCATTCCGCTCAGAAAAACTTTAACTGGAAAATAAAATGACACAAATAAAATTTCCGATCAAGCTATCGCCATCGGCGCTGAATTTGTTTCTGGATTGTCCCAGGTGCTTTTGGCTTGAGAAGGTAAAGGGAATTAAGCGGCCGCGTGGGATTTTTCCTTCGCTCCCCGGCGGGATGGATCGCATCATTAAAACTTACTTTGACACCTTTCGTGCGAAGAGCGAGCTCCCCCCCGAGCTTAAAGGTCCAGAGTTTGTTGGGGTCAAGCTTTTCTCAGATCAAGTTCAGCTCAACCGGTGGCGCGAGTGGCGCACGGGGCTTGAATTCAAAGATGAGGACGGCTCAAGTTTAAGCGGCGCGCTCGATGATCTCCTCGTGAAAGAAGATCGGTACATTCCCTTTGATTATAAGACAAAAGGTTCTCCTACTACCCAAGAGGACGCTACCAAATATTATCAAAATCAACTCGATTGTTACGCGCTCATGCTTGAAGCAAATCAGATGAAACCGCTCGGGCATGCTTTTCTTTTGTATTTTTCGCCCAAGCTGATGAATAGCGGCGGAAATGTAGCGTTTGAAGTTCAAGCGATTAAAATTCAAATTAATACGGACCGTGCGCGTGAAACAATCAAACAGGCCGTTCAACTTCTCATGGGAACGCGTCCACTCCTAAACTCTGCTTGTGAGTATTGTTCGTTTTTAAGCAAATTTGCCATTCCACAATGATCCCACCACCTCCTTTCCTCGACGCAAAGCGTCGAGAACTCGCAGAGCCTCAAAAGTGCATCGACAAAATTCGGGATGCACTTTTGTAAAGGAGGTGGTGGGATAATGAGATATGCCGTTATTTCCGATATCCACTCCAATTGGGAAGCGCTTGCTAAGGCCGGCGAAGAAATTGAAAAAAGGAAAGTAGATGAAATCATCTGCCTGGGTGATGTTGTGGGTTATGGGGCGAATCCTTCCGAGTGTCTTGCGTTCGTTCGAAAAATCTCGTCTGGAATCGTCATGGGAAATCACGATCGGGCGATTGAAGATACCAAGCTTCGTGAGGAATTCAACGATTGGGCGCGCGAAGCAATTGTTTGGACGGCGAGCATTTTAAGTTCCGAAGAAAAGAAACAAATCCGTGAATTTGTTCCGATCGTGATTGATAAAAAGCGGAGTGTTACTTGGACACACGGAAGCATTCACGGGCCAAGCGAATTTCACTATATTTTTAGTGAGTTTGAAGCATGCAAGTCATTCCTCGTCCTTGAGACGAACTTCGGATTTTTTGGGCATACGCATGTTCCAGTGCTTTTTTCTCACAAGTCTAAAGAAGCGCGTTATCTCACTGCTGGAACGTATCACTTAACCAAGGGTGAGCGTTATCTGATTAATCCAGGGAGTATCGGCCAACCCCGCGACCGTAACCCTAAACTCAGTTTAGCCTGCTTTGATTCGGATGAGTTAACGCTTGAGATCATCCGCTTAGATTACGATAATAAGAAGGCAGCAGAAAAGATTAGGAAAGCGGGGCTGCCTGCCTACTTAGCGGATCGACTCTTATGAATAAGACAGAAGCCAAGGCTAAAATCGAAAAGCTCAGGAAAGAAATCGAGCGCCACAATCAGAAGTATTATGTTGAAGCCAAACCCGTGGTGAGCGATCAAGAATTTGACCGCTTGATGCGTGAGCTCGTTGACTTGGAAGAGCAATTCCCCGAATTTAAAACTCCCGATTCTCAAAGCCAACGCGTGGGCGGCGCCCCCCTAAAAGGATTTAAAACGGTCCGCCATGAAATTCCTATGCTCAGCATGGACAACACTTATTCCTATGATGAGCTTCGTGAATTTGACAAACGCGTGAAAAAAGGGCTTGGCCGTAGCCAAGTTGAATATTTCATTGAAGAGAAAATTGATGGGGTTTCGATCTCGCTGACTTATAAGAATGGGCTTTTTATGTTGGGGGTAACCCGAGGGGACGGCCGCGCGGGCGACAATGTGACTGAAAATTTGAAAACCGTCAAAGAAATTCCTCTCCGAATTCCAGCACCAGGTACGAAGTTCAAAGGAAAGATTCCAGAAGTGCTTGAAGTCCGCGGTGAAGTATATATGCCGCATAAAAGTTTTGAGAGTTGTAACAAGATGAAGGAAAAAAGAGGGGAGGAACTTTTTGCGAATCCGCGAAATGCCTGTGCAGGAACACTTAAATTGCTCGATCCAAAACTGGTCGCCAAGCGGGATCTGAGTATTTTTTGTCACGGGTTGGGGGTTCTAAAAGGCACGAATGTCAAAAGCCAATCCGAATTGTTTGATCTGCTTCAGGAACTTGGTTTTAAAACGATTGAGCATACGAAACGAGCTCAAGATATTGAAGAAGTCATTCAATTTGCAGAAGCATTTCAAACGAAAAGAAACAAACTCCCTTACGATATTGACGGACTCGTTGTCAAAGTAGATTCTTTTACCGATCGCAAGCAGCTTGGCGTGACAAGCAAAGCCCCGCGTTGGATGATCGCGTACAAATATCCCGCCGAGCAAGCCGAGACGATTCTCGAAGATATCGAAATTAGTGTGGGCCGCACGGGAACATTAACACCCGTTGCGATTTTAAAACCGGTTCAGCTCTCGGGAACGACGGTTTCCCGCGCAAGCCTCCACAATCGAGATGAAATTGAGCGGCTCGATGCCCGGGTGGGAGATCAGGTGCTCGTTGAGAAAAGCGGTGAGATTATTCCCAAAGTGGTGGGTGTCCTCACCAATAAGAGGAAGAAATCATTACGCAAATTCCAGTTTCCGGATCGTTGTCCCGTCTGCGGTTCGAAAGCGGTTCAAGTGGGGGATGAGGTGGCTGTGCGTTGCGTAAGTTTGGCGTGCCCCGCCCAACTCAAAGGTCGAATTAAACATTACGCGATGCGGGATGCGATGGATATTGAGGGCCTGGGCGATGTTTTAATTGAACAATTGGTTGAAAAGAAAGTGTGTGAGGATTTGGCCGACATTTATTTTTTGGATTTGGAGGAAGTGGCCAATCTCGAACGAATGGGAAAAAAATCGGCTGAGAATTTATTTGAAGGCATTGAAGCAAGCAAATCCCGTGAGCTTTACCGGCTCATTTTCGGTCTTGGGATTTTGAACGTGGGCGAACATGCCGCACAACTTTTAGCCGATCGCTTTAGACACTTGAACAAACTTATGGAGGCGACTCAAGACGAATTCCTTGCTATTCGGGAAATTGGCCCGACCACGGCAGAATCGATCGTTGATTTCTTTTAAGACAGTGCTACCCATAAAATTATTGAAAAGCTCAAGAAAGCAGGTGTTCGGTTTAACGTGGTAGAAGCAAAGCGGGAAGGTACGCCTTTCAGCGGAAAGACATTTGTGGTGACAGGCATGCTTAAGAGGTATCCGCGAAATGAGGCTGAACAATTGATTCGAAAATTTGGCGGTTATGTGACTTCGAGCGTTTCCAAGAAAGCGGATTTTCTCGTTTTAGGTGAAGAACCAGGTTCAAAGTACGATAAGGCAAAGGAACTTGGCGTTAGAATCATTGAAGAAGGTGAATTTGAAAAAATGATTGCGAAAGCGAAATGAACTCACCGCTTTTAGTGCAGGTCAAAAACTTTATCAACTATCTTTCGGTCGAGCGGGGACTTGCCCTAAATAGCCTTCTCGCGTATGAAGCAGATTTAAATAAGTATGTTGCTTTTCTCACCCAAAAGAAAATCAAGGATTTTGGCGAGGTAACGCGCAATCATATCACTCAATTTCTCTTTCATGAAAAGGCGCGAAAACAAGAACCTGCTTCAATTGCCCGCGCGCTCGTTGCAGTGAAAATCCTCCACCGATTTTTGGTGAAGGAAGGTGAGCTTAAGGAAGATATTACGAGCGTTCTTGATTCGCCCAAGCTTTGGAAACACTTACCGACGTTCCTTACCATGAAGGAAATGGAAGCAATGTTGGATGCTCCCAATACGCGGAATCTCACAGGCCTTCGGGATCGTGCAATTTTGGAACTGCTTTACGCCACAGGTGTTCGAGTTTCGGAACTCGTAGGACTTAAAACTCAGGATGTCAATTTAGAATCGGGTTTTCTCAAGTGTTTCGGAAAAGGCGGAAAGGAGCGGATTGTTCCCGTTGGGCGTACGGCCACCGGATTTGTAAAGCGTTATCTGAGCAAAAGGAAAACTCGAAACGGCCGGGACGAAATGCTTTTTCTGGGTTCAAGACATGCTGGAGCAAAAATTTCTCGCCAAGCAGTTTGGCAAATCATTAAGCGCTACGCTAGACTAGCCAGGATCAAAAAGAAAATTACGCCTCATACGTTTCGACATTCGTTTGCAACTCATCTATTGGAAAGGGGTGCAGACCTTCGTGTGGTCCAGGAGCTTCTGGGTCATGCGGATATTGCGACGACACAAATTTATACCCATGTTTCCAGAGATCGTTTAAAATCAGTCCATCAAAGGTTTCATCCACGGCCTTAAAGGGAGGAGATAAGTCATGCAAAAAAGGTGGGTTGTTCTAGGTTTTGTTGCGTTCCTGGTTGTTGGTACGACATTTCTGGTTCAAGCTCGTGGAGAGCAAAAACTGCAAGCGCAGGAGAAAATGCTTGATGAAATGTCGCGCGATGAAGAAGCGAGAAGATTACAGGAAGTGGCGCGCAGCCTGGCAAGTTTGGAAAGGCGTCTGGATCGCTTGGATGAACGATTCGAAAAACTAGATCATGATCTTAAAGAACTCAAACGTAAAGTTTAGTTCTCCTTATCGGGAGTAGCCACAAGAGCCGTCACAACACAAGATTTCTAACGGGGTTGACGTAACCCACTATAACTTGTATACTAACACTTCCTGAATACCTTATAGCCCACCAAACTTTATGCAGTATCGGAAGTTACGTCAGGATGAGAGGGTGGGGTCTGCGTTTTGTATCACGAGAAATGAACAGGGCGCTATCGTCTAGGTTGGTCTAGGACGTCAGATTCTCATTCTGAAAACAGGGGTTCAAATCCCCTTAGCGCTACCAAATCAAGGATTTTTGATATCTTTTTGCTATGATCGAACGTTATACACGTCCTGAAATGGGTGAGATTTGGACGGAAAAAGCCAAACTCGAAAAGTGGCTTGCCGTTGAACTCGCTGCCCTTGAAGCACTCGCTCGCTATCACTATATTCCAAAAGGCATTCCCACCAAGGTAAGAAGAAAAGCTGCCTTTAGTCTCAAGCGAATTAAAGAAATTGAATTTACGGTTCAACATGATGTGATTGCTTTCCTCACCAACATTGCCGAACACGTTGGCCCTGATGGCCGCTTTGTCCATTTCGGTTTGACCTCTTCGGATATTCTAGACACGGGCTTAGCACTTCAACTCAAGGAAGCCTCTCAAATTTTGATCCAGGATCTTAAAGAGTTGCTTCAGGTTCTTAAGAAAAAAGCTCGCGAACACAAGTCAACCTTAATGGTGGGAAGAAGTCACGGGGTTCACGCAGAACCAATCACGTTTG
>JACOVU010000084.1 GCA_016177155.1 Candidatus Omnitrophota bacterium
GATCCATGCATTTCATGTTCTGCCCATTTTCTTAAATTGGAGGTAGATCGCTTATGATCCCACCACCTCCGTGGAAAGAATGTGCCCGATCGAAAATAGATAGCGAGCGCATTCTTTCATTTCCCAATGGAAAATTTTGCCATTTTCAATGGCAAAACACGGAGGTGGTGGGATGACCCCAGTTTTAATTATGGGCATTGGAAACGAATGTCGGGGAGATGACGGAGTAGGGATTGTAGTAGCACAGGCGATGGAAGCACGCCGACTTCAGAATGTGGTGGTCCGCAAGGAGCGGCGGGACGGGCTTTCGTTGATGGAACTCTGGAAGCCATTTTCTTATGTGGTGGCCATTGATGCGGTTTCCCTAAGTGAAGGGGCTCAGCCCGGCCGAATTCATCGTTTTGAGGTTCATCGCGTTCCGGTGCCTTCGAGGTTTTCAAGTTGTTCCACTCATGCTTTCGGATTGGCCGAAGCGGTGGAACTTGCGCGTACGCTGAAACAACTTCCCAGACAGTTCATTGTTTATGGGATCGAAGGTATCGATTTCAGCGAGAAAAGGGGTTTGTGCTCCGAAGTCAGTAAAGCCCTTCCGGAAGTAGAAAGTCAGATCCTTCATGATTTCGAATCGTGGCAAGCGGTGGGCGAAGGAGCCTTGAGGTAAATATGGAATACAGAGAAGTAGAAGCACAGACTTTGGAACGGCTGCGGATTGCGCTTCGCGGGGCGATCCAAGGAGTTGGATTTCGGCCTTTTATCTATCGATTGGCCAAGGAGATCGGTCTCAAGGGTTGGGTGTGCAATTCTGCGCAGGGAGTGTTCATCGAAGTCGAAGGGAAACGAGTGGACTTAGAATCTTTTCTTTTAAGGATCGATCGTGAGAAGCCTCCACGAGCGCGGATTCAAAGTTTAGAACCTTCCTTCTTGGATCTGAAGGGGTACACCGAATTTGTTATTCGAGAAAGCGTGTCAGGTACAAAAACCGCACTTGTCATGCCTGATATTGCAACCTGCGAAGATTGTCTTATTGAACTGTTGGATCCTCTTAACCGGAGATACCTCTACCCCTTTACCAATTGTACGAACTGCGGGCCGCGTTTCAGTATTATTGAAGCTCTTCCTTATGATCGGGAAAATACCACCATGAAAAAATTTAAGATGTGCGGCCAGTGCCTCAAGGAATACGAAGATCCTCTCGATCGGCGTTTTCATGCTCAGCCGAATGCCTGCCCTTCCTGCGGTCCTCATCTGGAACTTTGGGATACTCAAGGCAAAATCCTTGCCAAATACCATGAGGCGCTTCTTCGGGCAGTTTCGGAAATTCGGTCCGGGAATATCGTGGCGCTCAAGGGAATCGGCGGATTTCAACTTTTGGTGGATGCTACCAACGAAGAAGCGGTGGCACGTCTCAGAAATCGAAAGCATCGGGAAGAAAAACCGCTCGCCTTAATGTATCCAGATTTAGAAAGCATCAAGGCAGATTGCCGAGTGACGATGCTCGAGGAAAGGCTCTTCCTTTCCCCAGAAGCCCCGATCGTTCTTGTGGAAAAAGAGACTGAACCTTTGAGATTTAAAATTGCAGAGTCCGTTGCGCCCCAAAATCCATATCTCGGCGCAATGCTTCCTTATAGCCCTCTTCATCATTTGCTTCTTTGGAAGCTCCAGATTCCCGTTGTTGCGACGAGCGGAAATCTTTCTGAAGAACCCATTGTGATTCATGAACAAGAAGCCCTGGAGAAGTTGGGCAAAATCGCAGATGTATTTTTGGTTCATAACCGTCCGATTGCCCGACATGTAGACGATTCCATCGTGCGCATCGTCCTCGCGCGCGAATTTGTGTTGAGGCGTGCCCGTGGTTTCGCCCCGCTTCCTGTGTTGATTAACAATGGCCATCACTCCATTTTGGGAGTAGGGGCGCATCTTAAGAATACGGTTGCTCAATCCATTGGAGGTCAGGTATTTATCAGCCAGCATATTGGTGATTTAGAAACGGAAGAAACGTTTAAAGCATTTAAGCGTGCGGTAGAAAGTTTCGAAAAGCTTTACGACCGCGAACCAGACTTTTTGGCTTGTGACCTTCACCCCGATTATCAATCTACGCGGTTTGCGGAAAAATCGTTCACGCCTTCCGTTCATATTCAGCACCATTACGCGCATGTGCTTTCCTGTATGGCGGAAAATGAAATTGAAGGTCGTGCTTTAGGAATTGCTTGGGACGGGACAGGACTGGGAGAAGATCGTACGATTTGGGGAGGAGAGTTTCTCTTGGTCGATAAGCATGGTTTTGAACGCGCTGCCCATTTTAGAACCTTCATGCTTCCTGGAGGAGATCTCGCCATCCGAGAGCCAAGACGAACTGCCGTCGGAGTTCTTTATGAATTATTTGGCAGTCAAGTTTTTGAGATGGACGATCTTTACCCGATTCGGTCTTTTTCAGACCAAGAGAAGCAGGTACTAAAAGAGATGTTTGCCAAAACAATCAATATTCCACGAACGTCGAGTGCCGGACGCTTGTTTGACGCTGTCGCCGCTCTTTTAGGGATTTGTCAAAAAAATCGGTTTGAGGGTCAGGCAGCGATGGGGCTTGAATTTGCCCTGGGGGATTTTAAAACAGACGAGGCTTATCTGGTTCGAATCTTAAAGTGCGGTGTTCGAAGCGGACAATTTCTCCAGCTGGAACAGGGCACGATGTTTCTTGTGGATTGGGGAACTTTGGTGAGTGCTATGTTAAAAGATTTGAGAGCGCAAGTGCCCCTACCACTCGTGTCTGCAAAGTTTCACAATGCTTTGATCGAAGCCATCGTGATGGTGGCTGCTCGAGCGGGCGAGAAAAAGGTGGTACTTTCAGGTGGCTGTTTTCAAAATCGGTATTTGTTGGAAGGGGCTGTGAAACGCCTCGCCGCAAGCGGATTTCAACCTTATTGGCATCAGAGAGTTCCAACGAATGACGGCGGGATCGCGCTTGGGCAAATTGTTGGGGCAAATCGCATGCTCGAAGACGAGCAGAATAGGATTTGATATGTGTCTTGCCATTCCTGGAAAGATTATAGAGATCGGTGACCGCGGGGATTTAGAGCGAACGGGAAAAGTGGATTTTGGGGGTGTCACCAAAGAAATCAATCTTGCCTACGTCCCAGAAGCTCAAGTAGGAGATTACGTGATTGTTCACGTCGGATTTGCCATTAGTCGTGTGGACGAAGTGGAAGCACAAAGAACCTTTGAATATTTGCGTGAAATGAACGAACTATCGGAGCTTGAAAATCAATGAGCAGGCACATGATGAATGTAGAACAAAATAAGTCGCGAGTTTCCAAGACTCAATCACAGAGGGAATGGACGACAATCGATGCAAACGAAGCTGTTGCCTATGTGGCGTATCGGCTGAATGAAGTCATTGCGATTTATCCGATTACCCCCTCTTCCCCCATGGGGGAATGGGCGGATGAATGGGCTGCACAAAAAAAGCTTAATATTTGGGGAACGATTCCCTCAGTTGTCGAAATGCAAAGCGAAGGTGGAGCAGTCGGAGCGGTTCATGGCGCACTTCAAGCGGGTTCGCTCGCCACCACGTTTACCGCTTCTCAAGGCTTGCTTCTCATGATTCCCAATATGTATAAAATTGCAGGGGAATTAACCCCCGCCGTTTTTCACGTGGCAGCACGTTCATTAGCTGCGCAGGCCCTTTCCATTTTTGGGGATCATGGCGATGTGATGGCCGCACGCGCAACGGGTTTTGCGTTCCTGTGTTCCAATTCCGTTCAGGAAGCGATGGATTTTGCGCTCATTGTGCAGGCCGCGACGCTCAAGAGCCGAATTCCCTTTGTTCATTTTTTTGATGGATTCAGAACTTCGCATGAGGAATCCAAAGTAGAACTTCTGACAGAAGAGGATATGCAGACGATGATCGATGAGAAATTGATCCGAGAACATCGTGCACGTGCCTTATCGCCCGATCACCCCGTACTTCGCGGAACTTCTCAGAATCCAGATGTTTACTTCCAAGCCCGCGAGACCGTGAATCCCTATTACGCGGCTTGTCCCAAGATCACTCAGGAAGTGATGGATCAATTTGCCCGCCTCACAGGACGACAGTACAAACTTTATGAATATTATGGAGCTTCCGATGCGGAGCGCGTGATGGTCATCATGGGCTCGGGCGCTGAAGCAGTCCATGAGATGGTAGATCATTTAATGGCAAAGGGAGAAAAAGTGGGCGTTGTGAAGGCGAGGCTCTTTCGACCTTTTGATGTGGCACGGTTTATCGAAGCCTTTCCGGCCACGACCAAATCTATCGCTATCTTGGATCGAACCAAAGAACCTGGTAGCAATGGCGAACCGCTTTATCTCGACTGTGTCAACGCATTCCAGGAAGGAATGACGGATGGAAGGGGAAAATTTCGTTTTCTTCCCACTTTGGTTGGGGGAAGGTACGGGCTTTCTTCCAAAGAGTTTTCACCTGCCATGGTGAAGGCTGTTTTTGAAAATTTGGCTCAAGAGAAGCCTAAAAATCATTTCACGATCGGAATTCAAGACGATGTTTCAAACACCAGTCTTCCCTACGATCCCGAGTTTTCGATTGAGCCTGCGAGTGTCATTCGTGCGCTTTTCTATGGTCTCGGTTCGGATGGCACAGTGGGAGCAAACAAAAATTCGATTAAGATCATTGGTGAAAATACAGACAACTTCGTTCAAGGTTATTTCGTTTATGATTCACGCAAAGCAGGTGCGGTGACCATTTCCCACCTCCGGTTTGGTCCAAAGCCAATTCGCTCGACTTATTTGGTGACCAAAGCTAATTTTCTGGCGTGTCATCAGCCGTTTTTCCTCGAACGATACGATATGCTTAAACATTTAGTGCCCGGCGGCACTTTTCTTCTGAATTCAACCTACGGGCCTGACGAGATCTGGGATTATCTGCCGAGGCCTGTTCAAGAGCAGCTCATTCAAAAAAAGTTGCAGTTTTTCGTGATTGATGCCTACAAAATTGCGCACGAAAGCGGAATGGGCGGGCGTATCAATACCGTCATGCAAGTTTGTTTCTTTGCCATTTCGGGAGTTCTTCCGAAGGAAGAAGCGATCGCAGCAATCAAAGATTCCATTCAAAAGACCTATGGCAGAAAAGGCGAAGAAATTGTCCAGATGAACTTGAATGCCGTGGACCACACGCTTTCTCATCTTTTTGAAGTGAAGATTCAGGGCCGGCTCGTCACGAGCCAAAAAGAGATGCCGCCTCCCGTTTCTCCTAAAGCCAATGGTTTCGTCTGCGAGGTGCTTGGCAGGATGGTGGCAGGCGAGGGGGATGAACTTCCCGTGAGCGTTCTTCCCGCGGACGGAACTTATCCGACCGGGACTTGCCAGTGGGAAAAACGCAATATTGCACTCGAAATTCCTGTGTGGGATCAAAACGTCTGCATTCAATGCGGAAAGTGCGCGATGGTTTGTCCGCACGGGGTGATTCGCATTAAAGTTTATGAACCTGAACAGTTGAAAAAGGCGCCCTCTACTTTTAAATGGCGGGACACCACCGATCTTGAGTGGAAAGGGCTGAAGTATACGATTCAAGTCGCGCCTGAAGATTGTACAGGGTGCGGCATTTGCGTGGACATTTGCCCTGCGAAGAACAAATCGGAAACACGCTTTAAAGCTATTAACATGCAGCCCGTAGGACCTATGAAAGAAGAAGAAAAGAAGAATTGGGATTTCTTCCTTTCAATTCCTGAGTTTGACCGTCGCAAAATTAAATCAAGCGCAATTAGACAGCAGCAAATTCAACAACCTCTTTTTGAGTTTTCAAGCGCCTGCGCAGGTTGCGGGGAAACCCCCTATATTAAATTAGCGACTCAGCTCTTTGGCGATCGGATGGTGGTGGCTAACGCGACGGGCTGTTCTTCTATTTATGGCGGTAATTTGCCTACCACTCCTTGGGCCAAGAATGCCCAGGGCAAAGGACCTGCTTGGTCGAATTCACTTTTTGAAGACAACGCTGAATTCGGCTTGGGTCTTCGCCTTGCGGTGGACAAGCAGAAAGAAATGGCTGCCGAGCTTCTTCAAAAATTGTCGTCTGAAATCGGCGGAGATTTGGTTCAAGCGATTTTGACAGCTCAGCAGAAGTCGGAAGCAGATATTTATGAGCAGCACGAACGCATATCGATTTTAAAAAAGAAACTCGAAACGCTTCGATCTCCAGAAGCCAAAAGACTCCTTACGCTTGTGGATTACTTGGCGAAGAAGAGCGTTTGGATTGTCGGCGGAGACGGTTGGGCCTATGACATTGGGTTTGGGGGGCTCGATCATGTGCTTGCTACAGGTCGTGACGTCAACATTTTAGTCCTTGATACGGAAGTTTATTCGAATACCGGCGGTCAGATGTCTAAATCCACTCCACGCGGCGCGGTGGCTAAGTTTGCCGCGAGCGGGAAACCTGCTCCCAAAAAGGATTTGGGTCTGATCGCCATGACTTATGGAAACGTGTATGTGGCTCGTGTGGCCATGGGCGCGCGGGATGAGCATACGCTTAAATCATTCCTTGAAGCAGAGGCTTATGAAGGTCCTTCCTTGATTATTGCCTACAGCCACTGCATTGCCCATGGAATTAACATGACGACTGCGATGCAAAACCATAAAGCGCTTGTCGGTTCTGGCGCGTGGCTTTTGTATCGATTTAACCCCGAGCGCATGAAACAAGGAGAGAATCCGCTTCAACTTGATTCCCCCGCGCCCAAGATGCCCATTGAAAAATATATGTATATGGAGAATCGCTTCAAGATGTTAACGAAAAGTAATCCCGAAGAAGCAAAGCGCCTTCTCAAAGAGGCTCAAGAAGATGTAGACCGCCGCTGGCGCATTTATGAGCACTTGGCGGGTTTTAAGCCAGAGCCAAAGAAAGAAGGAGGTGCATGATATGGACCTTTCGACCACTTATTTGGGGATGAAACTGAGAACGCCGATGGTCCCATCCGCTTCTCCTCTTGCTTCAGATTTGGGCAATATCAAGCGAATGGAAGATGCAGGTGCTTCTGCCATTGTTCTCGAATCGCTTTTTGAGGAACAGTTGAAACAAGAACGATTTGAACTCCATCACCATTTAAGTGCGCATACCCACTCTTTTCCCGAGGCGCTTACCTTTTTCCCAGAGCCTTCTGATTATCAATTAGGACCGGAAGAGTATTTGAAGCATATCCAGAAGGCGAAGGGTGCGGTAAAGATTCCCATTATCGCAAGCTTGAATGGTGCTTCATTGGGCGGTTGGACAGACTTTGCAAAAAAGATGGAGCAAGCAGGCGCAGACGCGATCGAGCTCAACATCTATTTCATTCCCACGGATTTCCATTTAACCTCAACCCAAGTGGAGCAGACGTACATTGATATTCTTAAAGCTGTGAGATCAGTCGTCAAAATTCCAGTCGCTTTGAAATTGGGAGCTTTTTTTACCAACACGGCCAATATAGCGAAACGCTTGGATGAAGCAGGTGCGGATGCATTAGTTCTCTTCAATCGATTTTATCAGCCCGACATTGATTTAGAAGCGCTCGAAGTCAAACCTTCGGTCATTTTCAGTACGCCGCAAGCCAGAAGACTTCCGATGAGATGGATCGCGATTCTTTATGGGCGAATTAAAGCGGATTTGGCGGCGACAAGCGGCGTTCACGGTGCTGAAGATGTCCTCAGAATGCTGATGGTAGGTGCAAACGTTGCCATGCTTTGTTCCGCATTGATGCGGAACGGAATTGATTATCTTCGAACCGTAGAAAAAGAGCTGATTCGCTGGATGGAAGAGCATGAGTATGAATCGGTTCAGCAGATGCGAGGCAGTATGAGTCAGATCCATTCGGGTGACCCATCTGCTTATGAACGCGCTCAATATATTAAAACGCTTCAGAGTTTTAAACCGAATCCATCGGTTTCTTGAAGTTGATTCTTGCGAGGGTGGCTTTTGGCTCAGGAGGCCTCACAGGACTGCAACCCCTGTACAGCTTTAAGCAGTACCTGCGAAGCGGATCTCAGACGGTCCTCGAAATTGAGTCTTAAGCCACTTTCGCAAGATCAATCATGGGACAACCCGATGAAATTTATTGATGAATATCGAAGTGCGGAGCTTGCCAAACGATACGCCAAGGCGATTTCAAATGTTGTCACAAAGCCGTGGACCATTATGGAAGTTTGCGGTGGGCAAACTCATGCAATCGTTAAATTTGGAATTGATGGATTGCTTCCAAAAGAAATAACACTCGCGCACGGTCCAGGATGTCCCGTGTGTGTCACCCCTGTTGAACTGATTGATAAAGCCGTCGAAATTTCATTACGTCCTGAAGTGATGTTCGCCTCTTTTGGCGATATGCTCCGCGTACCTGGGACCAAGGGCGATCTTTTTTCGGCGAAAGCGAAGGGTGCGGATGTTCGGATTGTTTATTCACCGCTCGATGCCGTGAAACTTGCCAAAGCCTTTCCTCGAAAAGAGGTCGTATTTTTTGCGGTTGGTTTTGAAACCACTGCCCCCGCCAATGCGATGGCGGTTTATCAAGCCAAAAGGAATGGAATTAGAAATTTTTCGGTTTTGGTTTCTCATGTTCTTGTCCCTCCGGCAATCAAAGCCATTCTTTCTTCACCCAAAAACCGCGTCCAAGGGTTTTTGGCCGCAGGCCATGTGTGCACGGTGATGGGATACACCGAATATGAGCCGATCGCCCGCGAGTTTCGAGTTCCAATCGTGGTAACGGGTTTTGAGCCGCTTGATATTCTTCAAGGTGTTTTCATGTGTGTGAAGCAGTTGGAGGAGGGGCGTGCCGTCGTTGAAAATCAGTATGCGAGATCGGTCAGGAAGCAGGGTAATGAACCTGCGCAGGCTTTGATTCGAGAAGTGTTTCAAATCGTTCCACGCAAGTGGCGAGGAGTGGGAGAAATTCCTGAAAGCGGGCTCGGGCTTTCCGAAGCGTTTTCAATGTTTGATGCCGAGAAAAAATTTGGACTTACCAGTTACACCGTGGAAGAACCTCCGGAATGTATCAGCGGACTCATTTTGCAGGGGATTAAAAAGCCTCATGAGTGTCCTGCGTTTGGAACACGTTGTACGCCCGAACGTCCTTTGGGCGCGACGATGGTGTCAGCCGAGGGGGCATGCGCAGCTTATTTTAAGTACCGAAGATGGAAAGATGAGGTGGTTCAATGATGATCCCCCACCACTTTCTAAAAATGAATTTACGACTGTATATGTGTTATTAATGAGAACAAACTTTTATATGGATCACTCAAAGTTGAAGATAGAAAGTGGTGGGGGATGAATGAGCCAAGGGATTTTGTGACGAGCTGCCCAATTCCAATTGTGGATTACCCGAATGTGCTCCTCGCACACGGGAGCGGGGGAAAACTCATGCATCAATTAATCGAGAAAATTTTTCGTCCCGCCTTCCAGAATTCATATCTCAATCAACAACATGACGGAGCGGTTTTTGAAGTGGAAGGGAAACGGCTTGCCTTTACCACAGACTCTTACGTTATCCGCCCCATTTTCTTTCCGGGAGGCGACATTGGAAGCCTTGCGGTCCATGGGACAGTGAATGATCTTGCCATGTGCGGGGCAAAACCTCTTTTCTTAAGTGCGGGATTCGTAGTTGAGGAAGGTTTCCCTATGGAAAGTCTTTGGCGGGTGGTCCAGTCGATGAAGCAAGCTGCCCAAGCCGCAGGAGTTGAGGTGGTGACTGGGGACACAAAAGTAGTCGACAAGGGAAAGGGAGACGGTATTTTCATTAATACAGCAGGGATCGGCGTTCTTGAGCACAATCGAACCATTCGCCCAGATCAAGTGAAGGTGGGCGATACGATTCTTTTGAGCGGAGATATCGGCAGGCACGGAATTGCGGTCATGGCGGTACGCGAAGGACTCCAATTTGATTCTGCCATTGAGAGCGACTCCGCCGCCGTGCACCATCTGGTTCTTAAATTGATAGGAGTGGGGATTCAAGTCCATTGCCTAAGAGATCTTACGCGGGGCGGTCTTGCAAGCGCTTTAGTCGAAATCGCTCGTACGTCGAAAACAAAAATCGCCATCGACGAAACAAAAGTTCCTGTGCGCGAGGACGTCAAAGCAGCGTGTGAAATTTTAGGGCTCGATCCATTTTATGTTGCGAACGAAGGGAGATTTATTGCATTTGTTGCTTCAAAAGATGTCGAACACGCCATCACGATTATGCGAAACGATCCGCTTGGCGTTTCAGCGGAACAAATTGGCAAAGTCGAAGCGGGAGAAGCGGGGCTTGTGACCGTAAGAAGCCAAATTGGAACGAGCCGGATTTTAGATATGCTTACGGGCGAACAATTGCCCAGGATCTGTTAAAGGAGGTTGGGAACATGAGGGTCATTCATTGGATCATTCTTGCAAGCCTTTGTATTATTTATCCCGGGATTTCGTGGGCTCATGGCGACCATCGTTTCCACTCCCTCGAGGAGTTTGCCGAGCACGTTGTTTCACATCAGACTGACTCAGAGAATCGCCGGGCACAAGATTCTAAAGAATCAAACATCTCCATTGTAAGCTCTGCAACTCAATGATTTATATTGCGTGACGTTTTTGTTTGGTTTGACTACAATAAGAACTTAGTGGTTCAATTTCTCGGACTCTAATTCGCTGATATTTTATTTATGGACACTCTGACCCTTTCACGAATTCAATTTGCGCTTACCTCGATGTTCCACTATATCTATCCCCCTTTGAGCATAGGCCTTGGAGTGATCCTTGTTTTTATGGAAGGGATGTATCTCAAAACCAAGAAACCGGTTTATGAACAGATGACTCGTTTCTGGGTCAAAATCTTTGGTCTTACCTTCGCGATTGGTGTGGCAACGGGGATTGTGCTTGAGTTTGAATTTGGAACGAATTGGGCCGCCTACTCGCGTTATGTGGGGGATGTGTTTGGGAGTGCGCTTGCCGCCGAAGGAATTTTTGCCTTCTTTCTTGAATCAGGGTTTCTTGCGCTCCTTTTGTTTGGTTGGAATAAAGTGAGCCCTCGCGTTCATTTCTTTTCCACTGTGATGGTCGCGCTCGGCTCAATGTTCAGTGCGGTTTGGATTGTGGTCGCCAATTCTTGGATGCACACGCCCGCGGGTTACCACATCGTTCAAACGGTAAACGGACCGCGCGCTGAGATTACCGATTTCTGGGCGATGGTGTTTAATCCTTCCGCGATGGATCGTTTAAGTCACGTGCTCGCGGGTTGCTGGCAGGCAGGAGCGTGGCTTGTGATTAGCGTCAGCGCTTATTATCTGCTCAAGAAAAAACATACGGAGTTCGCAAAAGCCTCCATTCGGATTGCGCTTATCCTTGCCTTGATTGCTTCGGTATGGCAGTTGATCACGGGGCATATCAGTGCCGAAGGAGTAAGCCAAAACCAACCGACCAAGTTTGCGGCTTTTGAAGGGCATTTTACAAAATCTGCCGTTGCTCCCATGCGTTTCTTCGGATGGGTGGATGAAAAGGAAGAACGTGTGAAAGGGGGCATTGCCATTCCAGGGTTGGCGAGTTTTCTTGCTTTCGGCGACTTCAATCGCCCTGTGATGGGGCTTCAAGCATTTCCCAAGGAAAATTGGCCGCCTCTGAACCTTACTTTTCAGATGTATCATCTGATGATTGTCATGGGAATTCTTTTAATTGTGTTGAGCGTTCTTGGGGTCATATTACTTTGGCGGGGAAGTCTTTTTAAAACAAAATGGCTTCTTCGAATTTTCGTGGTTGCGGTTCTTGCCCCCCAAATTGCGAATCAAGTGGGATGGGTGACAGCTGAAGTCGGAAGGCAGCCTTGGATTGTGTACGGTCTTCTGAAAACAAAAGATGCTGTTTCAAAAACCGTCCAGGGATGGGAAGTATTTACTTCGCTTATGATGTTTACGTCCATTTATGTCCTCCTTTTTTTAGTGTTCATTTATCTTTTGGATCAGAAAATCAGGAAAGGCCCTGTAGAGGAAGAAGGGATGACTCAACACCGAGCGTGACGATGGATTTTTCACTTGATTTGAACACCATTTGGTTTCTCTTGGTCGGAATTTTGCTCACAGGCTACGCTGTCCTCGACGGTTTTGACTTGGGAGTGGGAGCGCTTCATCTCCTGGCAAAAAAAGATGAGGAACGCCGTATGATGCTTAACTCCATCGGGCCGATTTGGGATGGAAATGAAGTGTGGCTCGTGGTGGGAGGAGGAGCGCTCTTTGCCGCATTCCCCAATGTCTATGCGACTGCTTTCTCAGGGTTTTACCTTGCGTTTATGCTGCTTCTCTTTGCACTCATTTTCCGCGCCGTTGCCATTGAATTCAGAAGCAAACAACCGATGAAGTGGTGGCGTACCTTATGGGACATTCTTTTTAGCATGGCGAGCATCCTTTCCAGCTTCTTAATTGGAATTGCGCTCGGCAACATTGCTTGGGGTATCCCGCTTTCAAAAGGAGGGGATTTTCAAGGTAACTTCCTCACTTTAATTCATCCCTATTCGCTTCTCGTTGGTGTTACGACCGTTGCACTTTTTATGATGCACGGTGCAATTTATGTCGTCCTTAAGACAGAAGGCGAACTGAGGGAGAAGATTTTGGGTTGGGTGAATAACGCGATTATCTTTTTTGTCATTTGCTATGTGACGACGACGATGGCAACCCTCCTTTATCTTCCGCACATGACGGAGTTGATTAAGAAGCATCCCATACTTTTTATTATTCCCTTGCTCAACATGTTAGCCGTTGCGAATATCCCACGCGAAATTTATCACCGACGTGATTTTCTGGCTTTTCTCTCCTCGTGCGCCTCAGTTGCCCTCCTGATGACACTTTTTGGAATTGGGATGTATCCAGATCTCATTTTCTCAAACCCTCATCCGGAACATAGTCTTACGATTTACAACGCTGCTTCCTCCCAAAAAACGCTGACCATTATGCTGGTCATCGCCCTGATTGGCATGCCGCTTGTGATTTCCTACACGGCGAGCATTTATTGGATTTTCCGCGGCAAAGTCAAACTCGACCAGACCAGCTATTAAATTTTTCTGAATCTGCACTATTTTTTCTGAGCGGTTTTTGATAGAATGTTTCTTCATGAAGGAGAGGACATAAAATGACTGCACCGGGAGATCGCCGAAATCGCGCGAGCGAAAACAAGAAGAAACGGAAAAGACACCAAAAAATTCGGAAACTTCGCCTTCGGTATAAGAATGCAAAAACCGATTCAGAACGAAAGGCGATTTTAGAAAAGCTCAGGAAAATTTCTCCTGATTACTCACTTGAGGTTTTTCAAGCACTCGCTTCTTAATCAAGGAGATCTAACAGAATGAAAACTACGAAACCACTTCTTGCTAAAGATATTATGCATCGGGATGTGATTAAAGTTTCCTGGAATATGCCCATTTCGGAACTGGCGCAGCTTTTCGAGGAAAAAAATATCACGGGGGCTCCGGTCATAGATGATTTTGGTAAATTGATCGGCGTCGTCTCAGAGACCGACGTGATTCGTTATGATGCTTCGCAACCCCATTCGCGCGAGAATCCCCATTCTTATTTTCAATCGGATCTCGAAGGGGAGGGAGATGATGAAAAAGACCTACTGAGTGAGACCAAAGAATTTGAGGATGAAAGTGTGTTGCGTGAGAAAACGGTTGAGGATATTATGACTCCGTGGACCATTTCTACCCAGGAAGACGCCCAGATTTCAGAAGTTGCCAAAATGATGGTGGAACGTCACGTTCACCGAGTTCTCATTGTGGATGGAAAATCCCAGCTCAAAGGTATTGTGACCACGATGGATATTGCGAGAGTAGTAGCGGAAGAATAGGTTCAAAGCATTATTGACACGCTTCTTAGGCTTCGATACTATTAACTTCATGAGGTGGGCTCAGATTTTATTTAAATTTTTTTCTTCCCTAAGGCTTGCCGTTACCCTCATTGTTGTTCTTGGCATTGCGTTTGCTGTTGGGACATTGATTGAGTCTCATCACGGCGCGCACGCAGCGCAGGTCCTCATTTACCGTACCAAATGGCTTGCCGCTTTATTCTTTTTTCTTGCACTTAATTTGTTTGCCTCAGCATTCGATCGGATTCCTTGGAAGAAAAAACATATTGGATTTCTTACGACCCATCTCGGTATTATTTTAATGCTGATGGGGGCTTTGGTCACCCAGGCTTTTGGAATTGAAGGGCAAGTTCAAATTCAAGAAGGGGGTACCGAGGCTCGGATGACGCTTGCCGATCCCCTGCTTCATGTGGTTGAAATCAACTCCGGCCAAAGGTGGACGTTTGAAATGAACCAACATGTATTTCCTTGGTCGGGGAGAGAAAAACTGCATGCCGAGTTTGCAACTCCTTTTCATCTTTATCTCCTGCGTGATTATCCCAAGGCGGAACGAAACGAGCTCGTTCAAAAAACAGAAAATGGTTCTCCCGCCCTTCATCTTGCGCTCAAAGGTTCAATGGCTTCCGTTGAAGATTGGCTGTTCCTGGATCATCCCGAAAAAAGCGTTATCCATTTAGGACCTGCTACGGTTCGATTTTCGAGAGAACCGATTGAAATCCATGAGGAAAAGAAAACGAGCGAATGGGGAGCTTTGAAATTTGATTTTGAAAACGGGACGGCGCTTGAGATTCCGCTCGATTTCAAAAGTGCAGGGAAAACTCTCCCTTTAAACGGCACGCCTTTCCAGATTAAAGTCAGTCGCATTTTGAAGGACGCTGTGGTGAACGGCAATGAACTGGTTGAGCGTTCCAACGAGTGGCAAAACCCTGCTATTCAATTGATGTTGGAAGGAAAGGGGCTTTCTGAAAAGCACACTGTATTTTCCAAATTCCCAGAATTTCCAACCCTCCATGGGATGAAACCGAGCGAAGCTCATGTTCGGATTGCCTATGACGTGCCTCAAGTTGCCTCAGGCACAGAGGAAAATGAGATTCGTTTTATTTTACAAGCTAAAGACAAAAAAGAAAAAAGGGGGACAGACTATAGTCTGTCCCCCTTTTTTCTTCGTTACCAAGTCAAGAAAGGTTCTGAGCTTAAAGAAGGCCAAGTTGAGTTAGGCAAAGAAACCGAAACAGGCTGGATGGATTTCAAATTTGTTGTAGATACTTATTATGAGCACGCCGTCATCGAAGAGTCTTATCTGCCGCTTCCTAATATTTCCGAGGATGTTGGTGCTTTGTCTGTTATCCAAGTGGAAGTGGGCAAAGGAACTGAGAAGAAAATGGTTTGGCTTTCGCAAGGTGAGATGGTGCACGCCGCTCTTTCAGGTTCTGACTTCCATTTAATTTATGGGCTCAAAACAAGACCCCTCGGTTTTCAGGTTGAGCTTAAAGATTTTATGATGGATACTGACCCCGGAACGGAGCGGCCCGCAAGTTTCAAGAGCCAGGTCATTTTGAAAGATCCGATGCGTGGGATTGAGCGCGAGCATTTGATTCAAATGAATGAGCCCCTTAAGTACAATGGCTTTAAACTTTATCAATCGGCCTATCACGTAGAACCCGGAAAGCCCGATACTTCGATTTTTACAGCCGCCAAAGATCCTGGCAATCCACTGAAATACACAGGGGCGATTGTGATGGTGGTAGGCATTCTCATGCTTTTTTATACGAAACAATTTTCGACACTCAAGGGGAGTGACCCAAAGCTCAGGAGTAAATGATGAAAAAACAGTTAGTCACATTGCTCGCCCTTAGTTTTTCTTTGCTGTTCTTTGCGTCGTTTGCGCGCGCGGAAGGGTCGCTTGAAAAAGTTTTGGGTCGAATTCCTGTCCAAAGCGGGGGACGAGTGAAACCTTTTGCCAGTTTCGCCAAAGAAAATCTTCTTCTCGTAACAGGGAAATCTTCCCTAGAAGGTCAAGATCCAACGACCTCGGTATGGCGCTGGATTGCAGAGCCCGAAGTGTGGAGCGCAAAACCCATTCTTCCTGTGACCCATCTTGAGCTCAGAAAACATTTTTCAGGGGATCTTGTTCGCAATCGCGTTTCTCCCATTTTGGTTTTGAATGACTTGGAATTTAAAAAATTAGTAAGTGCCGCCCAAATGCGGCAGGAAAAAGAAAAGAAAACAACTCCGCTCGAGCAAAAGCGAATGGAACTCTACCACCGAGCAAGGCTTTTTGAAGAAATTGCGAACGGCCGCATGCCGGGATTTGTCCCTCATCCAGGCGATCCTAAAATTCCTTGGCTTCCTCTCGAAGCTTTTATCAATTTACAAGGAGGGATTGATATTGCGGAGAAACTTTATCCGCGTCCTGAGCTCGAACAGGTGGCTGGAATGCTTAGCCTATTGTTTGAACGTTTAAGAGGAAAAAATCAGGATGAGCCACTTCTGGTTGCCGAACGTTTTCAAAAAAGTCTTGAGAATCTGCTTTTTTCACGCGATATCATTTTGGACAAGAACGCCACTGAACGGGAGTTTTTTTATTTGAAGCTTCGCCCCTTTCAACTCACCTGGATTTTGTATTTGGTGAGCATTCTCATTTGGCTTGCACCAAATAAAAGTAAAACGGTAAAACGAGTCGCACTTTCCATTTTTATTCTGGGGTTTGGGATTCATACTTTCGGGTTTGTCTTGAGAATGTTGATTGCAGGAAGACCGCCCGTGACCAATATGTATGAGTCCATTATTTGGGTGGCGTGGGGATCTGCTCTTTTTTCACTTGTCTTTTGGGCGTTTTATCGCTCGACACTTCTTCCTGCCATTGCAGCTTGTGTAGCGACGTTAGGTCTATTAGTTGGTGAAAGCTTCCCCACATTTCTCGATCCCTCTATTTCGCCTCTTGTCCCTGTTTTAAGAAGTAATTACTGGCTGACGATTCATGTCCTCACGATCACTTTAGGCTATGGCGCGTTTCTCTTTAATTGGGGGATTGCACATACATTACTTTTTGCGTTTGCGTTCAATAAAAAGAGAGAATTGACCGATCATTTAACAGAGTATTTATACCGTTCACTTCAAGTAGGGGTGATTCTTCTTGCAAGCGGAACGATCTTGGGGGGCGTTTGGGCGGCAGAATCCTGGGGTCGTTTTTGGGGTTGGGATCCAAAAGAAACCTGGGCTTTGATTGCCGTGTTGGCTTATTTAGCGGTGCTGCACAGTCGAACCGCAGGCTGGCTCGATGCTTTTGGAGTGGCTTTCTGGTCCGCAGTAAGTTTTCTGACCGTGATCATGGCCTGGTATGGCGTCAATTTCGTATTGGGCGCAGGACTTCATAGTTACGGGTTTGGCGGAGGCGGACTTCCGTATGTACTTGTTTTTGTTTTGGCGGACCTTGCTGTGATCTTATTTTTGGCGCGACGTTTCAGGATATCTTGAAGTGCAAGTCGGCGTACGGTTAAGCAATACTCATATATAACATTTATCGCATTCGAGGGCAGATGAAGAACTCTGGGCGGCGGGTTCGTAGCCAAGGTTTTCTACTTGGAATCTTTTTCGCTTTTCTTTTCCTTCCAGCTTTAACTTCAGGTTGGGCGCAAAGTTTAGATGAGAATAGTTGTGTCACCTGTCATTCGGATTTGTGGGAAGGGATGAAAACGAGCATCCATTCTCAGAATGGAATTCTTTGTCAGGACTGTCATGGCGGAGACCCCACGAAATTAGATTTTGAACTTGCAAAAGCTCCTAGCACGGGATTCATCGGTAAGCCTACCAAGAAGCAGATTGTGGAGAGGTGTGGCGAATGCCATGGGGATGTGGAGCGAATGAATTTTTACGGCATTCGTGCGGACCAACTCGTGCGTTATAAGACGAGTGTTCATGGGAAAAAACTCCTGCTCGCGGGAGATGAAAAGGTTGCCGCCTGTACGGATTGCCACGGATCACACCATGTCGTTTCAGTGTCGGACACAAATAGCCCGGTGTATCCGCTCAATTTGCCGAACACCTGTAACCAGTGTCATGGGGATAAGAAATTAATGGATCAATACCATCTTCCCAGCGATGTTTTTCAAACCTATCGCGCGAGCGTTCACGGTCGGGCACTCTTTGAAAAGAAAGATCTTTCCGTTGCGAATTGCGCCAGCTGCCATGGAAGCCATGGGGCTGTTCCGCCCGGGGTAAGACACATCGGCGAAACGTGCGGAAAGTGCCACATCAATGAAAAGAAATACTTTTTAGAAAGTGTTCATGCGCCCGTGATGAAAGAGGGTAAATTTTCGGAGTGCATTTCTTGCCATGGCAATCACGGGGTAAAGCCTGC
>JACOVU010000085.1 GCA_016177155.1 Candidatus Omnitrophota bacterium
ACCACGGCCCGTTCAAGAGCATTTTCAAGTTCCCGCACATTGCCAGGCCAGGAATAATTCATAACGTATTCCCATGCTTCATCTGAGACTCGTTTCACATTCTTTCCGTTTTCGCGGTTCGCTTTCTCAAGAAAATGTTGAACGAGAAGCGGCAGATCTTCCTTCCGTTCGCGAAGGGAGGGCAAAAAAATAGGAATCACATTAAGGCGGTAATACAAATCTTCACGAAAACGGCCTGCACGGACTTCTGCCTCAAGATCTTTATTGGTAGCGGTAATAAGTCGAATATCCACGCGAATGGTTTCCACCCCACCCACCCGCTCGAACTCTTTTTCTTGGATGACACGCAAAAGTTTGATCTGAGTGGCAAGCGGAATATCGCCAATTTCATCCAAGAAAAGTGTTCCCGTATGCGCGAGCTCAAATCGGCCGCGTTTCATCGCTTGAGCTCCTGTAAATGCTCCCTTTTCATAACCAAAGAGTTCACTTTCCAATAACGTTTCAGGAAGCGCCGCACAAGAAACTTTAATGAATGGTTTGTCCGCACGTTCGCTTTGATAATGAATGGCTTTGGCCACCAATTCCTTTCCCGTACCGCTTTCTCCCCGAATCATCACGGTTGCTTTAGTAGAGGAAACCAAGTCGATCGAGGAATAAACATCGGTCATTCGTTTACTTTCTCCAATAATATTAACAGGATGGAATTTCTTTTTGAGTTCGATTCTGAGCCTGACATTTTCCGTTGTCAGCGATTCTTTTTCCTTTTCGACCAACTCATGAATGCGAACAGCCTGGGCAATAAAGGAACTAATAATGGAGAGAAGCTTCACATCTTCGTCAAAAGAAACATCTTCTTTAAACAGCCGATCGACGCTCAGCGCTCCAATCGTTTTATCCTCGAGTTTGATAGGAACGCACAGGAAGGCAATGTTGGCTTTGGTTAAATCCCGCGCGCCCGTTCGATTTAAAAAAAGAGGCTCTTTCCCGACATTGGGGACAACGATCGGCTCTCCTGCTGCGACCACTTTCCCGGTAATCCCTTCCCCAATCTTGTAGCGGCCGCGCTTAATCTCTTCCAAGTCAAGCCCGCGGGCAACCTCAATGGAAAGCTCTTTCGTTTCCCGATCCAGAAGCGTAATTGTGCCTCGATCCATTCTCAGATGCTCGTGAAGAATGTTAAGAATATTTTGCATGACGGTCTCCAAGTCAAGAGACGAGGAAATCGCTTTTGAAATTTCCGTCAACGCAAACAATTCTTTGGCTTGATGTCTTGGATCGTTCGGAATCATTTAAACCCTTTACTCCTTTGCCATAACTGAAATCTTTTGTGAGTTGGCACACTCGATAAAACGCTTTCGCTCAACCACAATCGTTTTTCTTCCTTCAAATACCAGAACCCGAGCGCGCGCTTTCACCATTGCCTCAAGCGTACCCAGACCCACTGTGGGTACGTCAAAACGCATGTCTTGTTTTGGCTTTGCGACCTTCACCACCACCACCTCTCCATTGCCAAGCACTCCGCCTCTCAGAATTGCTTCGTCCGTTCCTTCAATCGCCTCTACTGCCAAAATAGCTTTATTTTTCACCACGACCGTCTGGCCCACATCAAGTTTTCCCATTTCCTTTGCGAGCTTCCATCCAAATTCAACATCATTCAATTCTTTCTTGGAAGGTCTCCGGGTGGTAAGTATCCCCTTCCCGGGCAAAGCTTCTTCCGTTAAAAAGCTGGTCGAATCCAAAATTTGTATTCCTTTTGAATTAAGATCATCAGCAATGCTCCCAAGAAGCGAGTCATCTGAGTAATTCCTAACCTTGGTGAGCACTTTAACCATTTCAAAATCGGGACGTACTTCTCCACGAAATAAATTCGTTTTCGTAATTTTCCCCGCCATCACCGCTTGGTTTACCTGTTCAGACTTAAAGAATTTAACCATATGCCCCAATTGACCTAACTTGATCCATTCAACCCGATCAGCGGCGGTCAGCGTGGCTGGATCTGTCTCTCCTTGAATGGCACAAACAACAACTCGGCAACCACTCTCTTTAGCCTCATGTAAAATGAGCTCGGGAAGCTTGCCACTACCTGTAATAAGACCTAATATTTTAGCCATATGAGCCTACAAAAATGTAAAGTATAGCACAGATACAAAATTGTAACACTATCGAAAAGTAGTTTAAATGTTGGATTACCTTAAGTCTTTGAAATTAAATGACTTAAAGATTAGAGGTTATTTGCAAATTCCCCGTTCTGAGCTCTCGAGAAACTTAATAACCCTCATAACGGCTGGGGATTGCTGCATTTCATTTCTGAGGACTTGGATAGCGTTTTTGGTAGAAAGGCCATACTTGAAGATAATTTTAAATGCCCGCTTGAGGAGCATTCGTTCTTCCTTCGGTACACCGGCGCGTTCCATCCCTACCACATTCAAACCATAAGCCTTCGCCGGATGACCATCCACCATCATATAGGGAGGAATATCCTGAACTGCTTTTGAATTACCGCCAACGATAGACATATAACCGATCCGAACAAATTGATGAACCCCAGAAAGCCCCCCAATCACGGCGCAATCTTCTACTACGACATGGCCGGCTAACGTCCCCGCATTGGCAATAATTGTTCCATTGCCTAAGACACAATTATGGGCCACGTGTGCATAAGCCATGATCAGATTGTCATCGCCAATCACGGTCTCCGACTCTGCTTCCGTCCCTGGATTGATCGTTACATACTCACGAATCTTATTACGGTTTCCAATCCTGAGGTAAGTAACACCGCCTTTATACTTCTTATCCTGGGTTAAACTGCCAACAACAGCGCCCGTAAAAATTTGGTTCTCTTTTCCAAGGCTTGTATGTCCCTCGATCGTAACTCGAGCTCCGATCTGAGTGCCATCGCCTACTACAACATTAGCTTCGATGATCGAATAAGGACCTACTGTGACCCCTACGCCAAGTTCGGCTTCGGGATCGACAATAGCGGTGGGATGAATAAAGGTTTTTCGAGGAGTTTCAACACTCATCCCACCACCTGCCTTTCTGCCGCAGGCAGATTTTTATTAAAAGCTGTCGTTATATCTAAAAATAGGCCCTCCGGGCCAAAGGCAGGTGGTGGGATCATGCGGATTCCACCAATGCAAATTTGACTTCGGCTTCACAAACCAATTTATCGCCCACGTATGCTTTCCCACTGCACTGCCCAGTTCTGGACTTAATCTTAATCACCTCAGCCTCTAGGCGGAGTTGATCACCGGGGTGCACGGGTTGACGAAATTTAACTCCTTCGATGGTCATAAAATAGGCTATTTTCCCTCGGTTTTCAGGGCGGCTCAGCATCAGGACGCCACCCACTTGAGCCAAAGCTTCCAAAATCAACACCCCTGGCATAACAGGATGGCCCGGAAAATGCCCTCGGAAGTAATACTCATTAATGGTGACATTCTTAATTCCAACTGCTCTTTCGCCCGGAACAAGGTCGACGATTTTATCGACCAAAAGAAAAGGATATCGATGCGGCAGTATCTTTTGAATTTCATTGACATCTAACTCGCGTGGCTGAGATGAACTAGAACTTGATGATTTGCTCATAGAACCCCTTTTCTCCTTGTTGATCGCAGCTCTTAATTTCGCTACCAGCTTCATATTCTGCAAATGCCCTGTACGGCAGGCAATCACGTGCGCCCGAAGAGGTTTTCCAGTTAAATATAAATCTCCCAGAAGATCCATCACCTTGTGTCGACACGCCTCATTGGGAAACCGAAGCGTATTATGAATCGGCTGGCCATTTTCAAACACCAGAGTGTTTTCCAAATCAGCGCCTTGCCCGTAACCTTTAGCTTTGAGAAGCGCGGCTTCTTCTTTTAAACAGAAGGTTCTCGCAGGAGCTAATTCTCGCTCAAACACTTCGGGCGTCACCACCGAACTAAAGAACTGATCTTCCAAATCCCGATGCTGGTAGCTCAAAGAATAGGACAATTTTAACCCATCTCGATAGGGGAGCGCCACAAGAGATTGTCCTCCCTCATCCAAATAAAAAGGTTCGGTAACATACAAATAATCTCGAGGTGTATTTTGGATGAGAATGCCTGTTTCCAATACCTGCTCTACAAAATACTTAGCGCTTCCATCAAAACCCGGGATCTCATCCCCATGCACTTCCACAAGGACATTGTCAATCCCCAAGCCATGAAAGGTGGCAAGAAGATGTTCTACAGTTCGGATGCGCACCTTTCCTCTTCCCAGCGAAGTCTGTCTTCCCCCGTTAGGAGAGATTGAATCCACAACTGCTGGAATTTCTGATTCGTTCCCGGAGGGATCGACGTGAATAAAGACAATCCCACGATTCATCCCCGCAGGCTTGATCACTACTTCTACTTCCATTCCCGTATGAAGGCCTTTGCCGTTCAAACGGATGATTTTCTGAATGGTTCTTTGATGCTCCATCAGCGCTTCTTCGTTTTCGCATACTTAGCGTTCAGTTCTTTTAAAACTTCAGGGGTAATATCAAACTGCTTATTGCGATAGAGCAATGCGCGGTCATTGAAAATAAAATCATACCCCTTGCGTTCGCCTAGTTGAGTCATGACATTTTCGATATCTTGAAATACCTCACGAACCGCTTGATTCCGCTTCTCACCTAAATTTTTCCGAACATCGGTATCAAAACTTTCAAGCTCCTTCACCTTGACATCAACTGCGGCTTGCTTGTCGCGGCGGGCGTCCTCGGCGAGAAGGGCAAGCTCATCCCTGAGCCGCCTAACTTCATGGACAATGGCGTCACGTTCTTCCTGTTTGAGACGGCCTTCCGTTTGGAATTCCTGATCGTACTTTTTGGTCTTTTCATATTCATCAAACACTTTCCCGATGTCGACCGTCGCATACTTCTCTTTGACAGCCGCCGGTAAAAGCTTCGAGTAACCTACCAGAAAAACGATGATTAAGCCGATAGGCAAAACGTACTTTTTCAATGCTCTTGTTGTCATCAGAATCTCCTTTCTAAAATTTTAGAAACTTCGACTCAAACTAAATTCAAATCTTCCGTTTTCATCCTCGGTATCCCGATTGACGATCGGAAGACCGTAATAAAACGCCAATGGTCCAACTGGGGTATTGATCTTAAGACCAGGACCAACACTCACACGGAACTCACCCAGATCGATATTATAGCTATCACGTTCCACGTCGCCAAAATCGGCAAACACCGCTCCCTTAAAGTTCTCGAGGTAAGGGATTGGAAACGTGTATTCCAAATTGATGATCACCATGGTTGTACCGCCGATCGCGCTACCGCCTTCAATTGGGCCAACTCGCTTAAAATTGTAACCGCGCACCGTTCCAAAACCGCCTGCGAAGAACCGATCGAACACCGGCACTTGATCAGAACCCAAATCATCTGCAACGCCAGCCCGGACACGCCATTCAATCACGTGCTTTCCTTCCCGGAAGCTCCAGTACTTAGTCGAGTTAGCCTGTAGGATGTAATAATCTTCTTCGCCCCCCAAGAATGTTCCGATCAATTCACCTGAAAGACCAGCCACCCACCCCTTTGTTGGAAAGAACATATTATTGCGCGTATCTCGACTAAAAAATGCCTTTAAACGACTTAAGAGCGTCTTGCCTGCAAAAAGCAAGACATCAGGTGAGGCGTCACTTGAAATTTCATCCAGATCAACGCGCTCAAGTTTATAACCCAGCCCCGCTCGAATAAAATCCGTGAAGGCTTTCGAAAAGGTAGTGCCCGCACCAATGCGCTCCTCGCGAAAATCCACATTTCGATTGTCCGTTCGGACATCATAGACATCCAAACCAAATGAAATAGGCTTGTTAAAAAGATAGGGCTCATCAAAACTAAATTCGAAATCGCGGGTAATGCTCCCCCATCTGCCGCGGAGTGCAATATTTTGTCCGCCGCCCGTAAACCGAGGCCAATTCAAAAGATCGAAATTTCTCTGTGCGATTTCGGCAAAACCAATGAACTGATCGATGGAACTAATGCCAGCTCCAAAGGAAAGCTCTCCGGTCCGCTTCTCTTTCACTTTAAAAACAATGTCTCTTCGGTTCGGGCCACTCCCCGGTTCGGTATCGTAAGCCACTTCCTCAAAATAGCCCAAGTTTTCAAGTCTTTGTTTTGACTTTTCGAGCTTATCACCGTCGAATTTCTCTCCGGGCCGGACTCTGAGTTCACGACGAATCACGATATCTTTGGTTTTGGTATTGCCTCGAACTTTTACCTTATCGATAAAATAAAGATCTCCTTCACTCACTTGGTAGACCACATCCGCTTTGCCCGTTCCCCGGTTCAAATTGATATCCGGCAAAATCTGAATGTTCATATGTCCGTAACGGTAGTAGTAATCGCGAATCCTCTGGACATCTTCGGCCGTCCGCTGCTGAGAAAATACAGTTCCCGGAAGCATTTCCATTCGTTGCCACACTTCGCTCTCTGGAACGATCTTAACTCCCCTAATGTCCACTTTCCCTGTGTGGTACTGCCTCCCTTCTGCGACCTGGATCTTAATGATGATCCGCCCACTTTTTTCATCGTACTGAAACTCATGAGCAACTTGTACGTCCAAAAATCCTTGAGATTGATAAAAAGCAGCGATCCGATCCAAATCGTCTTTGAACTTATCTTCCTTAAAAGTACCTAGCCGAATCAAGAGAAGATTGCGTGCTCTCGTTCTCATGAGTTTCTTGAGGCGTCTTGGCTTAAACGCTTGAACTCCTTCAAAAGTGACCTGGCCCACTCGAAACTTCGCGCCTTCTTCAATCGTCACCCAAACAGTCGCTTCTTTGCTCGCGCGGTCTGTTTCAACCCGATAGGCAATCTTTACAAAACGGAAACCCTTGTTGGCATATTTATCCTTAACCTTATTGGCTCCTTGCTTCACTGCAAATTCGTTGAGCACTTGCCCTTCAATCAAACCCAATTCTTTTCGGACGTCTTGTTCTTTAAGAACTTTATTTCCTTCAATGACAATCCGTCTCACTATTGGTTTCTCATCGACTGTCACGATCAGGTGTACTCCTTCGGCCATCTCTTCCACATCGATTCGGACATCTTGGAAAAATCCAGTCCCATAGAGCCGCTTGACATCCTCATTGGTCATCTGTTGGCTCAATTCAATGCCAGGACGTACTTTCATATTATTCAGGATGGTACTGGTACTGATGACCCGATTGCCGCGCACGTCGATTCGAAGCACCTTTAAGTTGGGTTTTTCTGGCTGGGCCGGTTCTGTCGGTACCTGTGTTTGTGTTTTGTCTTCGGGCTGATTTGATTCCGATTGCGCATACCCAAAAGGTATTGCCAGAAACAAACACAAAATGACCATCCCAACCGTCCCTGAGAAAAAACGAGAAAAGTGCATTGGAATCAATAGGTTGTCAGTTAATAAATTTCTGGCTCTTCACGACGAAATTCCGGGTTATCAAACCGTGTCCATTCCTTAAGGAAGAGTAAATCTATCGAGCCGGTCGGACCATTTCGTTGCTTTGCGATAATTGCTTCCGCCCGATTTCGATTTTCTTCCGTCGGGTGATAATACTCTTCGCGAAAGAGAAAGACGACGAGGTCTGCATCTTGCTCAATCGCACCAGATTCTCTCAAATCAGAAAGTTGAGGACGGTTGCCGGTACGAGACTCTACCGCGCGCGAAAGTTGGCTAATCGCAATCACGGGAACACGAATTTCACGTGCAAGTGCCTTAAGTGACCTCGAAATTTCGGTAATTTCCTGCTGACGGTTTTCAGCACCAGAGGCTGAATCAAGAAGTTGAAGATAATCGACAACTACAAGTTCAATTCCATGCTGGGCTTTGAGCCGTCTCGCCTTGGCCCGAAGCTCAAGCACATTCATGACGGGCGTATCATCGATAAACAGAGGCGCTTCGGAAAGTTTTCCTGCCGCACTGGTCAGTTTCGGCCAATCGGAATGTGAAAGATATCCGGTACGCACTTTTTGAGCATCTACTCGCGCATGAGAACAAAGCAGACGTTGAACCAGCTGTTCTTTGCTCATTTCAAGCGAGAAAAAGGCGGCAGGTTTATTTAAAACGACACTAATGTGTTCGGCAATTCCACAGGCAAAAGCGGATTTCCCCATCGAAGGGCGGCCTGCAATCACAATTAAATCTGAAGGTTGAAGGCCTGCGGTTTTGGTGTCGAAATCATGAAATCCAGTGGCCAGGCCCGTCACATGCTCCTTGCGCTGGTAAAGACGGTCGATCGCTTCAATGGAATCCTTGATAATTTCATTCAACCGAATGAAATTTCCCTCTACGCGTTGCTCACCAATTTCAAAAATGAGCTGCTCCGCACGATCAAGGATTTTGTGACCATCAGCCGTCGCATCGAAACCTTCTTGGATAATGTGGGTAGCAGCGTTAATTAAACTTCGAAGAAGTGCTTTTTCCTTAACAATTTTCGCATGATACTCAACATTGGCTGCGGTCGGAACAGAGGCGGTCAATTGCGCGAGATAACTTGCACCTCCAATCGCTTCGAGCTGCCCCCGTTTTCTTAGCTCTTCGGTCGCTGTAATCAAATCGATCGGTTGATTCCGATCGAATAGACTAATCATGGCCGAAAAAATCATGCGGTGAGCCTCAGAGTAAAAGTAAGACTCTTCGAGGACCTCAAGAGCTCTTGAGACCGCATCAGAAGAAAACAACATGCCGCCCAAAACGCTAATTTCAGCCTCTAAATTTTGGGGCGGAATTTTTTCGATGAGACTTTCGTGAATGTCCATAAGATAGAAAAATCAATCGTTACGCTTGAGTGACAACAACTTTAAGTTCGGCTTCCACTTCCGAATGAAGCCTCATCTTGACTTGGTATTCTCCAACTTGATGAATCGGTTCGGACAAATCAATTTTGCGCTTGTCGACTGCGAAACCTGCTTTTTCGAGCGCCACATGTATATCTTGACGCGTGACTGAACCGAAAAGTTTCCCTTCCGGACCAACTTTTGCCTTGATGACACAAACCCAAGCAGAAATCTTCTGAGCCAGTTGAGACGCTTCTTCTTTTTCCTTGAGCCTTTTCTCCTCAGCCCGCTTCTTCTTGGCCTCGAGAAACTTAAGGCCTCCTTCGGTCGCCAATACTGCCAATTTATTTGGAATCAAATAATTCCGAGAATATCCATCCCGAACTTTAACTCGTTCGCCCGCTTTCCCTAAATGATCTACGTCTTGAACTAAGATGACTTCCATGGAATCACTCCGTTTGAAAAGCAACCAAAGCACTATGGCGGGTTCGCTTAATCGCGCGCGCCATCGCCCTTTGGTGTTTAGAACAATTGCCGGTAATGCGCCGGGGTATGATTTTGCCTTTTTCGGTCAAAAATTTTGAGATGAGTTCCGTATCTTTAAAATCAATAACAGAAACCGTTGATTTATCGCTACAAAAGCGGCACACTTTTTTTCGGAATACGCGCAAGCCGCGATCTGCGTCTTTTCCATATCCGCGTCCGCCACCGCCGCTGCGTCCGCCACTGCCACTACGTTCTGTTCTCGATCTTTCTCGTCTTCTTTCCATTGAATAATTATTTCTCCTTTTTCAAATCATTACAGTCACTTTGGATGGATTCAGAAATACTTAAAAAGGAACTTCGTTGTCAGGACGCAGTTCTTCTTTGGAAACGCCGATAGAACCTGTCTTAGATTCTGCGTTAAAAGAATCATCGATAATGGCTTCTTCGCGCTCGGGAATATCCTGAACTGGTGCTTCAGAGCCGGCTTGTTTTGCCATGGGACGGCCTAAAAATTGAACATTCTCCGCCACTACTTCAATAGTACTTCTCTTGGTCCCATCGGGAGCGTCCCACGTCCTGCTTTGCAGTCTTCCTTCCACAAAGACAGAACTCCCCTTCCTCAGATACTCATGACAAACCTCAGCTCGTTTGGCCCAAACGACCACGCGAATAAAACTGGCTTCTTCTTTCTTTTCTCCCGTTTTGGCCATATAAGTCCGGTTCATGGCAAGCGTGAAGGTAGCCACTGCTTGACCCGAAGGAATGTAGCGAAGTTCCGGATCGCGGGTGAGATTACCGATGAGGAAAACTGAATTTAAACTTGCAGCCATTTTGAAAACCTACCCCTCTTACACTTTGGCAGTGTGCGCAGTGAGAATTCGTCGCGCGCGGTCCTGCTTCGTTTTGACTTTGTCTTTTTTAACAATCGTGAAATATAAAATTCCTTCGCTGAGCTGAAGCGCTCGTTTGAGCGGTTCAATTTTATCTGGAGCTAATTCAAAGTGAAAGCAGATGACATGGCCTTCTTTCTGCTTTTTTACTGTGTATCCTAAAAAGCGTTTTCCCAAGTCCGTGCGGCTGAGAACTTTCCCCTCCTGCTTTCTTAAAACTTCTTCAAATGCACTTTTCCCTTCCTGAATCGCTTCGCCAGGTATCTGGGTTGGAAAAATGACAACTGCCTCATATGACCTCAATGTTTGTTCCTCCTTTTAACTCCTTAAAGTAGGGCATTTTAACACAGCCTGAAACAAATAACAATTACCAATCACTCGCTTAAATCCTCCTTAAAACGAGGCCCATTGTACCGTTGCATCACAGCTTGAGAATCCTCGGTCACCCACTCAAGGCAAGCATCTCGAGCTTTGACAATCTGCGGAGCTACGGTTTCCCATTCCTGCTTAGAAAATTCGCCCAAGACAAAATCAGTGAGATCTTTGCCGCCCAAATCGCTTTGCCCCACTCCAATTCGGAGTCTGGGAAAATCACCAGATCCTAAAGTCTCAATAATGGATTCGAGACCGTGATGCCCGCCCGCACTTCCCCGCAAACGAAAACGGATCGTTCCGACCGGAAGGTTGACATCATCTACTACGACCAAGCATTGATCAAACGAAAGACGAAAGGTGTCGACGAGCACTTTTATCGCTCGCCCACTTTCATTCATAAATACAGTCGGTTTTGCAAGAAGCAACTTACCGTTCAGAATGGGCTCTTGATTTACCTGAAATGGTCCTTTGCCTTCCACCCAACGATTGGCATCATGTTCCATCAATGCATCGGCAACCAAGAAACCTACATTATGCCGTGTCCGTTCATACTTTTTCCCAGGATTTCCCAAGCCGACAATCAGCTTCATTCCACCACGTTACTTTTCTTGAGATTTTTCTTTCTTCGCTTCGGTGGCTACAGGAGCTTGAGCTGGCGGAGCTACTTCTGCTTCGCCTTCTTCCTTCTTCTCCTTGCCAACTAACTCAGGTTCGGCGGGAGCTTCTTCAGGAGCAGCTACTTCTTCAGCTTTCGGAGCATGGATGGCAACCACGACTTCGTCTTCTGGAAGCTGCGGAGTAACTCCTTGAGGAAATTTGATTTCCTTACTGTGAATCGAATCTCCAATTTTTAATGCCGAAATGTCTACATCCAGCCGATCTGGAATTTGGGTGGGCAGACATTCTATTTCTATCTCATGGTGGACCACATCGAGCACGCCACCCTCTTTCACACCAGGTGCTTCCCCTTTGACATGGAGAAGAACTTTCACCTTAATTTTTTCGTTCAGTGAAATTGCATTGAAGTCAACATGCTGAATCGCATCCGTTACAGGATTATGTTGAATTTCCTTAATGACTACGGTCCTTTCCAAATTCTTTGGTCCTGAGATGACCAGCGAAATAATCACGTTTTCACCCGCTTTGGTGTGAACCACGCGAAAAAATTCATCCGCCGTCACTTCAATGGGAGTTGGTTTCATCCCACTTCCATACACCACTGCCGGAATTCGCTTAAGACCCCGAGTTTTTTTCACTGCTTGTTTGCCTAATGCTTCACGTTGAGTTGCTTTTAAAGATACTGTCTTCATTTCCTTTTCCTTCCTTCTCAACCAATTTCTTATGCTTCTACTGCAGATTTATGAAACAAATAACTGACGGACTCATTTGCATGAATTCGTTTAATGGCCTCTCCCAGAAGAGGGGCGACTGAAAGAACTGTGATTTTCTTGATTCTTTTTTCATGCGGAATTGGAATCGAATCCGTCACTACAAGTTCTTTCAGTTCGGAACTCTGAATCCGTTCAATGGCAGGGCCAGCCAAAATCGGGTGCACAATGGCCGCATACACGTCATAACAACCTTCGCGTTTCAACATGTGCACAGCCTCAACTAAAGAACTGGCTGTCGAAACCAAATCATCTACCAAAACTACATTTCGGTCACAAACTTCTCCAATTAAATTCATCACTTTTGTAGAAGTCGCGCTTTCTCTTCGTTTATCCACAATCGCAAGCGGCGCGTTTAAAAGCTTGGAATACGCTCGGGCAAGTTTAATTCCGCCGACGTCGGGTGAAACCACCACCAAATCTTTCAGCTTTTTCTTGAGAAAATATTTGCTCATAACATTAATTGAGTAAAGATGATCCACCGGAATATCAAAAAAGCCTTGAATCTGCCCTGCGTGAAGATCAAGAGCCAAAACACGATCTGCTCCGGCACTTGTCAGAAGATTGGCAACCAACTTTGCCGTAATCGGAACGCGCGGTTTGTCCTTTCGATCTTGCCTCGCATAACCATAAAAAGGAAGTACAGCCGTCACGCGCTTGGCGGAAGCGCGACGCGCGGCATCAATCAAAATAAGAAGTTCCATTAAATGATCGTTTGGAGGCGAGCAGGTTGATTGAATGACAAACACATCTTTGCCTCGAATATTCTCGAGGATTTGGATATGAATCTCCCCTTCCGGAAAGCGATCAACCACCGCCTCGCCTAAAGGAATGCCGAGATAACGACAAATCGCACTTGCCAGCGCTCGATTTGCATTGCCCGTCAGAATAGCAATTTGTCTGCCGATATCATTGGAAGACTTATGATGTTTTGAGTTTTTCATTGTTTCTTGCCCTTTGTCATTAATTTTGCCGGAACCCCGACTACGGTTTTTCCGCGCGGAACGGAGTGGCCTCCACACACAACAGCTCCTGCCCCCGTTTTTGCGCGCGCTCCCACCTTAACTGGGGCAACCAAAATGGTATCACATCCTAAAAATACACCATTTTCGACTACCGTTCTATTTTTCTTCTTTCCGTCAAAATTTGCCGTAATCGTTCCTGCTCCGACGTTCACTTTGTTGCCAATTCGCGCATCGCCTAAATAACTCAAGTGCTTCACAAAAGTGCCTCGCCCCACTTTGGACCGTACAATTTCAACAAAACTGCCAATGACCGCCCTATCTCCGATTTGAGAACCTGAGCGAACTTTGGCAAATGGTCCAATCTCGCAATTTCGGCCAATCACCACCCCAGGTTCGATCCACGTAAAGGGATGGATCGTGGTATCGCGCCCAATCCTGACCCCTTTCGCAATGGAAGTCTGAAGAGGATTGACAATGGTAACACCCGCTTTTGAATGTCTGGCGAGCTCGCGTTCGCTTAACGCTTGATGTGCCACGCTGAGTTCCTTTCTCGTATTAATCCCTAATAACTCTGTCCGATCCTGAATCTTAAACGCCCGAACCTTCCCGCCTGACCGATGAAATGCTTCAACCACATCGGTCAAATAATATTCTTCCTTTTTTTCGTTTCTCTGAACCTCATGCAACCTCTTAAAAAGCAACCGGGCATTGAACATATAAATCCCAGAATTAACTTCCGTAATCGCCCGCTCCGAATCCGAGGCGTCCAATTCTTCTCGAATTCCCACCACTTGCTCCCCTTGCCTCAAAATGCGGCCATAACCCGTTGGATCATCAATCTCGGCGGTTAAAACCGTTAGATCGGCTAAACCTTCTTGGTGAGCCCGGACAAAATTTCGAAGCGTTTCAGTTCGAACACAAGGCGCATCTCCGGGCAACATGAGAAGCTCGCCCGGCCAATGGCCAAACAAACGCTCCGCTTGCATGACCGCATGCCCCGTACCGAGCCGCAACTTTTGAAGAACGAGGTCAACTCCTTTTAAGAAAGAACGGACGCGCTCGCTTTGCACTCCAATCACCACTGCCACTTTCGTGATTCCCGCACCGCGAACTGCGCTGACAACATGTTCAATTAACGTATAACCAGCAGCTTTGTGGAGTACTTTCGGGAGATTTGAATTCATCCGCTCTCCGCGACCCGCAGCCAAAATGAGTGCGGCAAGAGGTTTTTTCATCCTTTAATTCCCGAAAGCTTAATTCCTTCCACAAAATAACGCTGGTTGAACACAAAGAGCAAAAGGATCGGAAGGATCATCATGAGCGAGCCCGCCATGAGGAGTGTCCAATCCGTATTGTGTACACTTTGAAAATAAGCAAGTCCCACTGGCAACGTAAATTTCTCGTGAGAATTGAGTACCACAAGCGGCCACATGAAATTCATCCACGAGCCCATAAACGTAAACGTGGTAAGTGTTGCCAGCGCTGGCTTCGAAAGCGGGAGCAAGATCCTCCAAAAAATCCCAAAGTAACTGCACCCGTCAATCTTAGCCGCATCTTCCAAATCCTTGGGAAGCGTCAGAAAAAACTGTCTCAACATAAACGTTCCGTAGGCGGTAAAGATTCCTGGCAAGATAACTGCCTTATAGGAATCAATCCAGCCGAGCCACTGCAACAAAATGAAAACAGGAATCATGGTGACCGCTCCGGGAATCATCATGGTCGCCAGGTACGCAAAAAAGATTTTGTCCCGTCCCGGAAAGCGAAGCCTCGCAAAAGCGTACGCGGCAAATGCACTCGTCGTCACTTGACCTAATGTTGTCAACACCACGACAAAAATAGAATTGAGATAAAACCTCGCAAACGGAACAACCTTCCAAGCTTTCACATAATTCTGCCATACAAATGAGGTTGGTATCCAATCATACCACCACGGCTTTTGATAAGAGAACACCTCTCCGGCGGTCTTAAGCGACGTTGCCACCATCCACAAAAAAGGGGCAATCATGGTAAATGCTCCCACCGAGGCAAAAAGATAAAGACCGATCTTTTCGAAGCGTTTCTTCCGCCTCTCATCCCGTGCTAGTTTTTTAACGTCTAAAGTCGTATCCACCGGTTTGCTTGACTCAATAGTAGTGAACGAGTTTTCCAAATACTTTCCACTTGATTAAGGTGATCACGAAAATCACAAGAAAAAGAAACCAAGAAATCGCTGCTGCATATCCCATTTGCTGCCATTGGAATGCATTATTGTAAATGTAATAAATGATCGTCGTGGTAGCCCCATTCGGACCGCCGCCCGTCATAATGTAAGCGGGATCAAACCCTGCCTGAAACCCGCCAATAATGGACATGGTAGCAATAAAAAAGGTTGTGGGTGAAATCTGAGGCCACGTGACCGCCCAAAATTTTTGCCAATTGTTTGCACCATCAATTTCAGCTGCCTCGTAAAGATCCCGCGGAACACCTTGAAGGGCGGCCAGATAAAGAATCATGTTATAACCGCCTACACTTTGCCAAACATTCATGATCATGAGCGCGGGCTTGGCCCACGCTTCATCGGTCAGCCAATTAGGACCTTTGAGGGGCAGATGAAGGAGTGTTCCCAGTTTGAGAATTAAGGTATTAAGAACTCCAAAATCAGAATTGTAAATCAGCCGCCAAAGTACATAAATGGCGACGCCCGAACAAATCGAAGGTAAGAAATAAATCGTTCGAAAGAAAACGACACCTTTAATTTTTTGATTGAGTGCGAGCGCCAAAATCAGAGATCCTGCAATGCTAAAAGGGATCGCTCCCATCAGAACAACCGTATTCCAGCAATATTTCCAAAAATAAGGATCTGTGACCAACTGCCTGAAATTTTCAAAACCGATAAACGCAAATACCTTCGGCAAGGAAATCAAATCCACTTTCATGAAACTTAAAGCAAGCGAAGCCAGCACCGGAAGCGAGGTAAAAATGATAAAACCAATGAAATTGGGCATCAAAAATCCATATCCCGCAAGCGTTTCCTTGGTTGTATCTTTAAGTTCAAAGGACTTCATGACTCACAATCCTCAGGCTGTCCTGCCAACCGATTCCGCAGTAAAATGAGTTTTATAGGCAAGTTCTGGCTTCGATTTTCCTTCAACGACATCAGGCGTAATTTTGCATATGGATACATTCTTTTCAGAAGGAATTTCATACATGACATCTAGCATCATATTTTCTAAAATGGAGCGCAGCCCACGTGCACCTGTTCCCTTTTTCATGGCTTGGCGCGCGATCGAAACCAAAGATGGAGCTTCAAATTGAAGCTCAACCCCTTCCATCTCAAAGAATCGCTGATACTGCTTGACGATCGCATTGCGAGGCTCGGTTAAAATGCGGACCAAATCCGCCTCGGTTAGCCCGTTCAAAGTCGCGACTACAGGAAATCGACCGATGAACTCGGGAATGAATCCATACTTGAGAAGGTCCTCGACCTCCACATACTGCAAAATATCTCCTACATTGGTTCGGCTGAGATCTACTTTCGCGCCAAAACCCATGACCTTGTTCATCATTCGCTTTTCGATGATGTTCTCCAAATTGGAAAAAGTTCCGCCGCAGATGAAAAGAATATTTTGTGTATTGACCTGAATATATTCCTGCTGGGGATGCTTGCGTCCGCCCTGCGGTGGAACGCTGGCGGTCGTCCCTTCCAAAATTTTAAGGAGCGCTTGTTGAACCCCTTCTCCCGAAACATCCCGTGTGATCGAAACATTATCCGTGGTGCGCGCAATTTTATCGATTTCATCAATATAGATAATGCCAAGCTCGGCGCGTTTCACATCAAAATTAGCCACTTGAAGAAGTCTGAGCAACACGTTTTCAACATCTTCTCCTACATAACCCGCCTCGGTCAGTGAAGTAGCATCTGCGATGGCAAACGGAACGTCCAGTAGTCTCGCAAGCGTTCTGGCAAGCAGCGTTTTTCCAGAACCCGTTGGACCAATTAAGAGAACATTGCTCTTTTCCAATTCGACTTGGCTTTGATCCACTCGGTTCGAAACACGCTTGTAGTGATTGTGAACCGCAACCGAAAGTTGTTTCTTCGCGCGCTCCTGCCCAATCACATATTGGTCGAGCCGCTCTTTGATCTCTTTAGGCTTTGGAACTTCAAAAAAATAAGCTTCTGCAGGCTTCGATTCAAATCCAGCTTCTTTGAGCATCATTTCACTGCAGGCACGGATACAAACGTCGCAAATATAGACCCCTGGACCTGCAAAGATCTTCTTTACTTCCCGTTTTCGGTCTCTTCCACAAAACGAACAACGCTCGGTCATAATATTTTTATCCTTTCAAAATCCTGCCCGGCGAGGACTCGAACCTCGAACCTTGCCTCCTCCGCCTGCAGCGGATTCGTCCGAGGCGAATGATACGCCGCTGGACGGATTCGCCTCTGGCGAAAAAGGGCCGTGTACCACTGATGAAAAATTCTCAAGTCCTGCCCGGCGAGGACTCGAACCTCGAACCTTGCCTCCTCCGCCAGCGGCGGATTCGTCCGAGGAGAATGATACGCCGCGGGACGGATTCGCCTCTGGCGAAAAAGGGCGGTATATAAAACCTGCCCGGCGAGGACTCGAACCTCGAACATTGCCTCCTCCGCCTGCGGCGGATTCGTC
>JACOVU010000082.1 GCA_016177155.1 Candidatus Omnitrophota bacterium
AAACTCACGATCCCGCCCGTCTTACGATCATAAAAAGAGTGTTCAAATCTGAAAATCTCGATCCCGATTTCTTCTTCGCTAAATTCGTCAAAGATTTTCTGAGCATCATAACTTCCATAATAAGGTTTCCCGTCAGGCCGATTACATCCCGCATGGTCGCGGCCCACAATAAAATGGGTACAACCATAATTTTTTCGGCAAATGGCATGCCACACCGCTTCGCGTGGGCCTGCATAACGCATCGCCGCGGGAAACACAGAAAGGAGAACGTGGTCCTTTGGATAATAGTTCTCGATCAGCACCTTATAACATTCCATTCTCACGCGGGCGGGAACGTCGTCACCTTTCGTCTCGCCAACGAGCGGATGAATCAAAAGCCCATCCACAGTTTCAAGCGCGCATTTGGTTAAATATTCGTGCGCTCGATGAATGGGGTTTCGAGTTTGAAACGCTACAATGCGCTTCCAATTTTTCTTCTCGAAATACTTGCGCGTTTGCTTGGGATCAAGCCGATATTCCAGGAAATCTTTGTAAATTGGCCTTTGAAAGAGCGAGATGTTCCCTCCGACAAACCAATCTCCCATCCGATAAATCTGAGCAACGCCTGGATGGGCATCTTCTTCCACCCCATAAACCGACTTTGCCTGGGCTTTCTTGTCATTTGGAAAAATGTCTTTTACCTCCAGTATCGCAAGTAGGGGCGACTGGCCAGTCGCCCCTACAGAGGGTGCTGCAAGCGCAACTTCTTTCGCATTCGCAATTTTAGACTTTTCTTCCACGGTAATGGATTTTGTAATTGGAATCGTCCAGGGAAGCCCGTTCGAAAGTCTTTTCTTGGAAAGACATGCATCGTAATCGGCTTTCGTCATAAACCCTTCCAGGGGGCTCATCGCGCCTATGGCAATCATTTCGAGATCACAGAGTTCGCGATCCGACAGAGTAAGCACGGTCAAACTTTTCGCGCGTGCGCGGGCTTCTTCCTGAGCTTTGCCTGAAAGTTCGCGATTAACTAATGTCCCTCCGTGTGGAGCAATTTGCGTCATATTTCACTTCCCTCTTGTTTCTCCGCTTGGGTTTCCATTTCTTTCTTCGCAGCTCGTTTTGGTTTCATAAAAGTATGAATGCCGCACTCGGTTTTTTCTTTACCTGCCCAGCGGCCTGAGCGTTCATCATCGCCGGGTTGTGCGGGTTTCGTGCAAGGCCAGCAACCAATGCTCAAATAACCCTGTTCAAATAAAGGATGCTGGGGCAACTTATGTTCCTTAATATACCACCAGATATCGCCTGAAGTCACATTGGCGAGCGGGTTGATTTTGAAAAGCCCTCCTTGATATTCCTCTACAATCTTAATCTCTTTGCGAGTCTTGGATTGAGAACGGCGAATTCCCGAGATCCAAGCTTCTAAGCCTTTGAGCGCTTCTTGAAGCGGTTCTACCTTATTCATGTAACAGCACTGGTCAGGATTCATTTCGTAGGGTTTCCCGCCTGTCTCTTGGCCTAAGGCCTCTCGTTTCTTGGGGTCTGCCTTGAGTTCAACCACGTTCGTAAGGCCAAATCGCTTGACTACTTCCTTTTTGAATTCCAAGGTTTCCTGAAAATGCCAGCCCGTTTCAAGAAAAAGCACTTTGATGGAAGGATCGATCTTAGACACCATATGAAGAAGCACAACGCTTTCGGTTTGAAAGGAGGAGCTCAGAGCAACCTTGGGTTTAAATTCATCGATCGCCCAGCGTAAAATTTCCGCAGGCTGCGATTTCTCAAATTGCGCATTGAGTTTTTCTAAATTCAGTTTTTTGGTCATCACAACGCTCATCCCAACCACCTGCTTGCCCCCCTGCTGGGGGATCTATCTAGAGATACAAGAGCGCGTTTCTCTTTTTGAACGCGCTCTTGCCAAGCAGGTGGTGGGATCATTTCAACTTGCGATCCAAAAGCAACTTTTTCATCTGATCGACCGTCTCATAAGGTATCGCTGCGCCATCTCCCATCCAGCCGAGCGGCGTTTGTGGACGATTATCTCCATGGAAGTCACTTCCCCCCGTCACGAAAAGCCCCAGGCGTTCTGCGGTCTTTCGGTATCTCGCGGCTTCTCCGCGCGATTGACAACTTGAATAAACCTCAAGGCCTTTGAGGCCTTCTTCGCGAAGTCTTTCAATCGTCCCTTCAAATAATTTAGGATTGGAATCAAGCGCGAGCTGCTTGGGGTGCGCGAGCGAAGCAATCCCGCCCGCTTCTTCAATCATCTCAATCGCCTCACGGCTTGAGAGTTTGCGCTTATCCACATATGCGGGCGCCCCTTTCGTTAAATACTTGTCAAACGCTTCTTCAAAATTTTTGACGTACCCTTTTTGCGCGAGAACGCGTGCGAAATGAGGCCTTCCCACTTGATCACCGCCCGATTCGCGTTCGACTTCCTCAAGCGATAGATTCATTCCCAAAGCTCTCAGTTTCTCAACGATCATTGGATTTCGCTTGCGCCTCGCCTCTTGAATTTCCTCTAACCCTCCTTGGAGCTTCTTTGAATTCCGATCGATGAAATATCCCAAAATATGCATTGTGCCGGGATCAAACTTCACACTGATCTCAACACCTGCGATCACTTCTACGCCAATCCGATTCCCTTCCGCTTGCGCTTCTTCAATTCCACTTAAGGTGTCATGATCGGTCAAAGCAATGCAAGCAAGCCCTGTTTTTTTCGCAAGCTGCACAAGCTCAGTCGGAGTGAGTGTCCCATCCGAACAAAGCGTGTGCATATGAAGATCGCAGCACTTGACACTCATAAATTAAGATACCCCAACTCAATTAGTTTCGCCCAAACTCGTTCGGCAGACTGTTCGGCAGTTTCTTGATCAGTTTCACAAACCACTTCTGGATGAAGCGGCTCTTCATAAGGATCGTCCACGCCGGTGAATCCTTTGATCTCGCCTGCCATCGCCTTTTTATAGAGGCCTTTCACATCGCGCTTGACGCATTCGTCTAAAGCGCACTTCGCGTACACTTCCACAAAATTCCCGATCAGGCTTCGATTGTAATTTCTTACCTCGCGATAAGGCGAAATCGCAGAGGCAATGGCAACCACGTCATTGCGCGTGAGAAGATGGCAGACAAATCCAATTCGTTTAATGTTGATATCTCGGTCTTCCTTCGAAAAACCAAGTCCTTTGCTCAAATTGGTCCGAATGACATCTCCATCTAACACTTCCACCTTTCGGCCAACCTGGCGAAGGCGTTTCTCCAAAATCCGAGCGATGGTGGACTTCCCAGAACCCGAAAGCCCAGTAAACCAAATGGTGACTCCTTGTGACATCAAATTCCTCCCTGTCTGCCGGCCCACCTCGCCAAAGCTTCAGCGAGGCGAGCAGACTATCTCATTGAAAATAAATAGTTTAGCAACAGGGGACAGGTTTAAAACCTGTCCCCTAACATGATTGCAATCTTTGGAAGAAAAGAAGGTGTACTATACCCTTTTGAGGCGAAAAAGACAAGGGAGAGATTACGCTTGAGCAAATACTTCGCGCGCCACGATGCCCACAACGCCAAGCGCTACGGCATTCTCTCCAAAAGCAGATGGAATAATTTTAACTTGCGAAGAAGCCTCTTCGACCGCCCACTCCTTCACTGTGGTCTTGATAGCGTCCAGAAGGGGCGCGCCGCAATCCTCAACACCTCCACCAATCACCACAATTTCAGGATTGAGCAGGTTGACCAGAAAGGCAATCTTTTTACCGAGCGCTGCGCCGCCTTCTTCCACAATTTTGAGCGCAAGCTGGTCTTTTTCTTTCACGGCCTTTACCAGTTCTTTAAATGTGATCTTATTCACATCGCCTGCCGCAAGCTCTTTCATCAGAGAAGCGTTCCCTTTTTGAACGAGTTCCCCCGCGCGCCTCGTCATCCCAAGGTCCATTTCCCAGCGGCCAAGCGTCGTAGCCATGTTCAGAATTTCCTCTCGTGAAGCTTTGAGGCTGGAAATGCCTAGCTCGCCGGCAGCCCCTGTCGCACCACGGTAAATTTCGCCGTTCACAATAATCCCGACGCCAACGCCCGAAAACATGTACACGAGATGTTTCACATCGCGGTCAAGTCCAAGCCATTTCTCGCCCAATACCGCGGCGTTCGCATCATTTTCAACAAAGGTAGGAACATTCAAACGCTTCTCGAAGGTATCTTTAATGGAAAGACAAACGGAGACGTCTTTTTCCCCAAGACTTTGAGGCCAGCGAATGGTCCTGCCGCGTTCATCAATAATGCCCGGGATGCCAACACCAGCGCCCACAATCTTGGTCTTATCAACTTCTGACTTCTCAATCATTTCTGAAGCAAGTTCTACCATTTGGTACACCACCGCTTCAGAATTTTCCGGGAGGCGCTCACGCTTGAGTTCGGTAATCACGTTGATTTCAAGATCTACCAAAACACCCACCATATTGAGCATGTTCAGCCCCACCCCAGCGATATACCCTGCTTTGGGATTGAGCTCCACCAAAACAGGCTTACGGCCGCCAGTGGACTCGTCGAGCTCACCTTCCACCACAAGACCTGTTTTGATGTAGTGATTCACATAGTTAGAAACGGTGACGATGTTGAGTTCGGTAATCTTGGAGATGTCCGTCCGAGAGATAGGACCATTTTTACGAATCACTTCCAAAATGGCCAGGTTCTTTCGTTCTTTATCGGTTAGGATTCTGTCTTTCAAAAGCATCTGTTTAATCACAGCCCCCGCCTCCCTTCTCTCGGTTCACGATTCGTATCACTTGGCCGTCATTTACTCGGCTGAAAAAGTGACCTGGTCTAAATAAATAGAACCTGCCTTTGGGTTTGAGTTGATGTCGTCAAAGACCACCACAAATTCACTCAATGCATCCCAATTTTGAATTTTGCGGAACTTTTCGAATGGAATCGAAAATTTCTGCCACTGATCCGTCACGCCTGCCACAATATATTGGGACGGTTGCTTGGTTGAATCTTTAAGTTCGACTTTGACCCGCTTCGTGAAGCTGGCGGCCTGATCGCCCTTTAAGTAAAAATTAACAGTATTGTAAGCCGTGGCGTCCAAATCATTTAGCTTCATCCAGAACCCATTATAGGCTGGATTGGGGGAATCAACGTCGTAATCGAGCTTGATGGAATATCCCGTTTGATCTCCTAGGGCATCATCCGACTCAAAACTTTGACGACAACCTTGGGTTTCATCGTTGGGGTCTTTGTCCCAAGCACCAAAATCGCCGCCAATATTGTTTGGTTTATCTCCCGTATTAAAATCTGCTACCACAAGCTCGCTCCCAGCAGGCGCTGCACTCTGGCCCTCATATTGCGCAAAAGCCACCGTTGCCGCAAAAAGCGAAATTCCAACTACCAAAACAAACCACATCACACGTTTCATTGTTCCTCTCCTTTCCTACAGGCTTGCGACAACCGATTTAGGTATGATCCCATCACCTGTCTATTCGCCGGAGGCGAATCTGTCCAACAAATTAAGCCGTCGACCCTGTTGGCCGAAGACAGGTGATGGGATGATTGCGCCTCCCATAGCTTCCTGATTGCTAAATGTCAAACACTTCTTCCTTAAGTAGTGCCTCTACTGCTTTGCCAATTGGATCCGAATGAAATCTTTTCCGAATCCCTCCTTGCTTCAAATAATTGGCGATTGCCAAAAAACTCATCCCTTGATCTAAAACCAGGTACTGAGGATTGACCAAACCTTTGGATGCATCCACCGAATCATAAAATCCATACTCTCCATAAATCTCTGGGTACTTAGAAAGCATGGTACGCAAATTTTGGATTGCCGCTTCCGGCCGTGTTGCCAACGCAAGGAAAGCCGCGTACGGCGTCACGACACCTCGATCGGGATATCCTTTCGTGCCCATCTCCGGAATCCCATATTCCCGATAGGTCCAATGTCTCCCGTTTCGAGTCGCGCAAGGTGACATTCCCCAAACCGCATATTTCCTTCCACGTGCGTGCGCGATATGAAGGTCGGTGGCCACCGTGTTGTTCTTCCCAAGACTTTTCGGTGCAAGTTCCTGCTCGGCTACCAAAAGCGTCGGTGACAAAAATTCAAAGAGCGACCCACCCCAACTCGGAACAAACTTTTTATCTAGGTACGTATAATAACCTTCAAAAACTGGTTCGCCAAAAAGCGTTACGTCCTTTCCCTTTGGAATTTGCTTTTGCCAAGTCCATTCTACGGGAAGCGTCCGATAAATTTTGGCCCAATGTTCCTTGCCAAGATCTCCTTTCCCGATGGCGATATAACTTGCAATCCGGGCCTCGGTCACCAAAAGGCCGTAATGATAAGGTGAAAAAACATCCTTTTCGGTATCGAATCCAAGTTTCAACTGTCCATTCAAAGGATCGTAAAACTCGGCAAAGTGAAGCGCCTTGAGGAGCTCCGTGGCTTTCTTCCCAAAATGTTCGGGAAATGCTTGCCTCAAGATCACCAAGCCTGCGGCGAGCCAGCCGTTATCCACCACCGACACGTATTTTCGAGTCACCCTGAAACTACGAGTGTGGTAGTAGTTGTAATAAAATCCAGAACCCCAGTGGTGTAATTTCTCAAAAGATTCGAAGCTTAGTTCGATATTTCGAACCGCTTTTTCCTTTGAAATCAGAGAAAGATCAAACGCGGCAACATTTGCAATCCAATAAAGCGCCAAATTAGTGGGGCTAATGTAACTTCCTACTCCAGGCGTTTCCCCAACCCGCACATGGTCAACAACCAAATGGGTCTGGCGGTCCACTAGATTTTCAAAATAAAGCCAAGAATCACGCGCGATTTGGCGCAGGAACTCTTGATCCTCCTGAGCCCGAAGCAATGCATCCCGTTTTGCTTGAGCAACGCGCTTGGACGGAAAACCAATTAAGTTATCCTGATCGGATCTAAAAACAAGTTCGTCTGGCCCAAAAAATCCGATTTCATCGATCACAAGCTTGCCCCGAATGGGCTTGGCCTGCGAAGTAAGCGTGATCTCAAATCGCTCTAGCTGGTTGAAATCAAGACCTCGAAAAGAATTCTTAGGAATCGCGACCTCAGCCCAATCGCTATTTGGGCCTTTCCACGATTTTTTCAAGTTCCGATTGATTCGAATCGTGATCGATCTTCCCGTGGAATCTACCAGCCCGATTGCAATCTTCCCCGGAAAAGTCTCGAGGTCTTTTCGTCTCAGCAAGAAAACAAGAAACTGGGCCTGGCTCGCATCCATCCCATTAAGCGGTGTGAAAACAGCCGCATTTTCCTGAGCCGCGAGATCATACTCAACCGCCAGTGAGCCTCCAAATTTAACCCCATCCTCCCGCTCTGAAAAAAGCTTGAGCGCACTTCCGTTTGTCTGTGAGGTTTTCCATTCTGTGCCGAGTTTGGTTTTGCCGAAACCCGCGTTAAAATCGTCGATGAGGTAAAACTTATAGGTGGAGCTTGGAGTTTTCCCGGGTGGGACGGCATGGAATAAAGCACCCCCATCTTGAGCACCGCAGCCAACCGTGTTGAGAAAGAACAACCCACATGTTAGAAAGCTAATGAAAGACAACAAACCGAAAGTCTTTTTAGGGCTCAAATTCTTTAACTTTGTAAAGAAGCTTAAGTCGTGTGACTTTGCTCGCCAATTAAAAGTTTTTTAAAAGTGTCTTAATTATAGTACAGCAAAAGACTAAGTCAATTAAAATCAAATTTTTAGAAAGTCTCCCGAAAAACGGCTTGGCTTAGCCCAAAACGACCTGAACTTGGTGAGATTCTTTAGAGGTGAGGGGCGGGATTAAATTACCTTTCATTTCTTTTCCGTCCACGACAAGCTTCTTAACCCCGCAAGAAACATGTTTCGGATTCTCCACCTTGATGTGATAAACCGCTCCGCGGAAGAGGCGCTTCACGCAGAAGCCGCCCCATTTCTTAGGAATCACGGGATCGATCAAAAGGCCTTCGCGAGTGGGCCGAATCCCCAAAAGCCAATTTAAAATTACCACGGCGCACCAAGCGCCAGAACCGGTGTACCAAGTCCAACTGCCGCGACCGCAATTGGGCGAGTCCGGACCGTCGACATTACCTGGAGTGACATAAGGCTCGCAATAATAGAGATCGGGTTCCAACCCGCGCAGAATGGGGTTGAAGCTCTTGTAAAGTTCGTACGCTTGTTCCGCATTGCGCATCATACACTCCGCTTGTACCGCCCATGCCCCCGCATGGGTATAAAGGCCGCCGTTTTCACGGAGGGAGGGAGCATAGCGCGTAATGTAACCAATTGTTGGATCGGTTTTATCATAACCGGGCGTCAGAAGAAGCGGTCCGTATTTTTGATAAAGCCACTTCGCGGCCGAGACCATCGCTTGCTTCGCTTTCTCGGGAGTGGCAATGCCCGTCATGACCGCCCACGTCTGAGAATTCAAAAAGATCTTGCCTCGGCCTTGAGTTTTACTGCCGAGCGGGCGGCCATCGTCTCGCGTAGCGCCAAGATACCATTCGCCGTCCCATCCGTGTCTATTGACCGCGCGTTTCAAGTCCTCCGCCCGCTTCAAATAGGTCTGGGTTTTCTTTTTGTCGCCGCGCTCTTCCATGATCGGTGCGATACGGGTCAAAATCCCATAAAGGAAATGGCCCAGCCAAATGGATTCTCCCTTCCACTCCAAGCCAACGTGACTTAAGCCGTCATTCCAATCGCATTCGCCAATCAAAGGAAGCCCGCGTTCGGAAAATCGGCTGAGCACTTTATCAATGGCGCACAGCAAATGGTCGTAAAGTGTGCCTTCCGTCACTTTCTTCGTTTTTGGATCCGGCAAAAATTTGACCTTCGTATCCAAAATCGAAAAGTCTGCCGTCTCATCCAAATAATTCAAGGTGATGAAATCAAGCCAGAGCAAATCATCCGAACAATTTGTAATCGCCCCCATGCCTGTTCCATGATGCCACCAGTGATAAACTGTGCCGTCCGGGAACTGCTGCTCTGCATGAAGCAGGATTTGTTTTTTGGCAAGCTCGGGTTTCGTGGAAAAGAAAATCTGCGCGTCTTGCAGTTGATCCCGAAATCCGAAACCACCGCTCGACTGATAGTAGGCACAGCGTGCCCAGAGGCGGCCTGAGATGGCCTGATATTTGAGCCAAATGTTCGTCATGAAATTGAGGGCCTCATCGGGCGTTTCAATAAAAGTGGCGTTAATAAAAGACTCCCAAAGCGCTTTTGCCTTTGCGAGTTCGCGATCGGCTGTCGCAACGTTGGAATACTTTTTAATGATTCGGCCCGCTTCCTCGCGGGAGGCGGTTGAGCCCAGCGTAAAAATAACGGTTTTCGATTCCCCGGGCTCAAGCACCACATCCACCTGAAGGCTCGCGCTTGCATCTCCCCATTTGCCCTGGGAATTGTTGAGCTTGCCTTTCACCACGGTTTCCGGATTGTGCGGTTCACCGTAGCGGCCAAGGAAAGATTCCTTGTCTCCGTCGTAAGCAACGGGCTTGGGGCTTGCGGCATGAAACCCTTGTAAAGGTTTTTCGGTCATCCCGGTCGAGATAAAACCGGGAACAAGCGGAGCGCGCTTGAGGCCGTGGATTGCGCCGTTCTGTTCATCAACCCAAGTTTCGATAAAAGTTTTGTGAAATTCGCGGTGTGTATCGGCCCAGTTGCCCAAACACCAATCGAAATAAGTAAAAAGACTGATCCTTCTTTTTTGAGCGTTCTCGTTTGTGAGCACCACTTTCCAAATCTCAACAGGATCTTCCACGTCCACAAAGATGGTTTTCTCAAACTTAATTCCGTGAAGCTTGCTCGTGAGGACCGAATAGCCTTGCCCGTGCCTCACTTCAAAAAAATCAAACTGAGGGCGGCAAGGTTTCCAAGTCCCCGACCAAAATTCGCCTGAATCTTGATCGCGAAGGTAAATGTATTTGCCCCAGCTGTCGCGAATTAAATCCTGATCCCAACGGGTAATGCGCGAAAGATTGGCATTGTCGCGCCAGGAAAAACCAGATCCCGTCTGCGTTTCCACAAGACCATAGTCACCATTACAAATGACATTGACCCAAGGTCTGGGCGTGTCGGGCCGCGTAATGACGTACTCGCGGCCGTCCGCCGTAAAATAGCCGTAGGCGCTTTCAAACTTGCGCTCTTCCCTTTTTGAAACCGGCTTTCTTGGTTGAGATTTCTTTCTCGTTTCTACTAAACCTTCCTTCATATTGCGCTTCTTCCTCTCTTGAGTCATGCTAATACAATAAGTTGATTAATCCTTCTCTTGGAGGACCTGATTGATCTTGGGAGTGATCTTTCGCATCGCCTCTTCGGATGTTTCCTTTCCGACTTTGACCAGATCAAGCTCAGGGAGAATAAATTTCGCTTCAATCTCTCGCCATTTGGTATGAAACGGATCAAACACAATATAGTTTACCGCTTCATTGAGCATCTTTTTGTTCAGAGGAGGCTCGGCACTTAAAGCCCAAGACTCTCCTTGCGCTACCGCCCGAAGGGCAGGTTGAGCCAGGCCGCGCCTGGCAAGCTCCGCCTGAACCGGCGCGCTGGTAAGCGCCTTCACCACTTCCCAAGCTTCTTTGGGATGCTTCGAAGAGCGCAAAATTCCGTACCCCGTACCGCCGCTTCCGATCCGGCGGATGCCCTCTCTATTTTTTGGAAACATCGCTACGTCCCAACGGAAGGAATACTTGGCCCGAAGCGCTGGAGTCTCCCAAATGCCGGACAGGAACATAGCGAGACGCCCACCCGCAAACATCATATCGACCCCCATGCCAAGATTGGCAAGCGCAAGCGGAGTGGGCATCACCTGATACTTATTAATCAGATCTGCATAAAATTGAAGTCCTTCAATCGTTTTTGGGTTGTCTAAAGCGGCTTTGGTGGGCATTTTTACATCATCCACGAGGTCGCCCCCATTTCCATAAATAAAATTCTGCCACGCCCAAGCGTAGAATCCGTATTGCGTGATGCGCCCCGAAGCATCACGTTTCGTAAGCGCCTGCGCGGTTTTAAGAAGATCCTCCCAAGTCCAATCATCCGCGGGATAAGGAAGGCCCTCTTGATCAAACAAGTCTTTATTGTAAAAAACGCACGCAAAAGGGGCGACGTCCCGAGGAATCGCATACACTTGAGAACCCACCGTAAAACGGCCCACGATGGACGGGAAAAAATCTCCTAGCGAAAACGTTTTGTCCTCATTAATAAACGGGTTCAAACTGATAAACACGCTCCGCGTCGCGAACGTGACAAAATAATTCACTTCGGCCGCGATCACATCGGGTGCTGCCCCGCCGGCCACGCGTGTCAGGATTTTGGAATCGTAACCTGTATAGGGATTGTGCTCGAAGCGGACGCGGATATTGGGGTGTTCCTTCTGCCATCCGGCCATCGACTGGGTGATAATATCAATCTCTTCAGGACCGCCCCAAAAGGCAACTTTAACCTCGACGGCCTGAAGATGTTCTGCTTGTGTGCCCTTCTTTTGGCCGCATGAAGAAGCGAGCGGTAAAAAAAGAATTAATAAAAGCGAAACTAACCGAGTATGTTTTGGCCTCATTGGATTTGTCCATCCAATTTGAAACAACCTTTTTTCATTTCACGTTTTTCCGACGGAGGGATTTGAAGTGTTGGGTCTAACCGGCACATCGGGAATGGCCGCCCAAACCAGTTTCTTCTCGCTCACTTGAATTTCTTTGGTCGGATAAAGATTGTAAATCACTTCGTCTGGCTCGAACCAAAGTTTGATTTCGCGCTCGGCTTCTGGAAGACTGGCCGAAGCGTGAATCGCATTTTCATAAACGCCTTTGGTGGTAATGCGCCCATACTGGCCGCGGATCGAAACGGAATCGGCTTCCTCGGGATTCGTCGCGCCTGAAAGTTCGCGGACTTTCTTGATGGCATCCGGCCCGACGTACACCATCGCAAGCACTTTTTTGCGGGGATGGAATTCCCCCATAATGTACTGAATCAGTTCCTCAAAGAAAGGTTTTTCGCGAAGCGCTTTGTAATGCTCTTCGGCAAGCTGTCTGGAGACACGTAAAACCTTGGCAGCGGCGATCTCGAGTTTGGTTTCAGAAAGGCGGGTTAAAATATTCCCCGTCAGGGACTTGGTCAGCCCATCAGGTTTAATTAAAACGAGTGTTCGTTCACTTCCTGGAGGTAACGGTTTTGCCATAACTAATAGATTGGAAAAGGTTTGCGATTATAACACGGGGTTTTAAAAAGTCAACGACTTGGGAACTGGCGGCCCGCAGACGCGGTTTTCCTTGAACCGCGCTGCGGCAGTCATTACGCATCGGCGTAACGGCAGGTAGTCGTGGACGAGATGCAAACTTACAACCCGTTGAAACTGCGACACTTGTTAGACTCTACCGCAAATGAAGCATGGGAATCATTAATATCTTTGGGGAACCTATCAATACTTCCATGTCATACAAGGAAGGCGTTTTATCAAAAAACCAATTTAAATCTATTCCCCAATCAAACTAATAGATCAGGAACATTGTCTAAAAGAGACGGCCGTTCCACATCCTTAAATTCTGGCAATGGTTGGCCTTGTTTTTTAGCTAACTCAACTTTTCTTTCCCATTTCAAATGCCAAAGATATAGACTGGCAGTAAACATCTGCTCGAGATACATGCAGAAACTCCACGCAAATCCTATATACACAGTTACCCCCGTCCAAACAGAATCAGGGAAATGAATGAGTGGCGGATTACTGTGTTGCCCGGTGCCAAGCTCAAAAATAATTGCTGGAGGCAGAAAAACAATCACCGCGGCAGCATATGTAAGGGCATAGCCACTTGCAAATTCGGCTAAGTGCGCTTTTAAAATCCTGAATCCTTTTTTTATTGCCATGATAAAACTTAAGTCTTCCCATACAACAGCTGGAAGAATTAAAAACACAATCATTCTAATACCTTTCTCAAGCGCTTCAAAAAATGCCCTACCTAAAGAAAACTCACTATAACCGGCCAAGGTTTTAGCTACGTTCTCAGCATTAAAATCTTCCTTACCTTTCTTCTTTCTTGAAAGCAACGCTTCAATGATCGTTAAGATAAACCAAATTATCGCCCAAATAAGAGTGATGGGCAGAATTTTAATCATATTTTTACTAACTGTCTCTTGAAACGCTCCGATCAAACTTAATTCTTTTCTCCCCTCAAGTTGTTGAATCAACTCCAACACAACAGAACAAGAAAAAAGGATAATAAAAGACAAGATAAACAACGTAAGGAAAACAACACCTAAGTCCACTCCGAAATTATAACTACCCCATGGAAAAAAATATTTAAGATAAATAATTATCGGAGCGTAGATTGCCCATACGACAATAATGGGAATCAAAAACAGAGGGTGTCTTTGCAGTATTTTTAATGTGGACAAAATCAACTGCCATCCTCGACCCCATCCTCCCTTAGCCATATGAATTCTCCTCCTCCCCCTTCAAAAAGTTCGAATCCCCTTCTACTCAAACCTTGAAAAACCATTGGCTCTCGCCCGTCAATCTCGCCACTTTTGCTTTGCAAAAAGTGGCGGAGAACCCCAGAATCTCCGCGACTGGCGGAAAGGCAGGGATTCGAACCCTG